>NZ_VTKY01000005.1 GCF_020514095.1 Synechococcus sp. MU1643
ACAACACCGTGGGATCGCTCCCTCTTGGTTTCGTAAGTCGCCTCAGACACATCAAGACTTTCGCCTCAAGCGCTTCGGCTTGCACGCTCGCCTCTCGGCTCCCGCGCAAGACAAAACCATAACACCACAACCTTCACCCACGCAATAGGCACGCCCCATGGAGATCTGAAGGGTTGCTTCCACTGGCGCAATCCATTGCCAGAACTACGTTTCAGTTGGAGGTCACCGCGATGCCGACGCGTTTCACCGAACAAAGCCAGCGTTTCCGCCCCAACTCAAATGAAGAGCAGGTGCTGCAAAAAGCACGGGAACACTTCGAAGCCACGCTGATTGGCGTGCAGGGGGAACTCGCCGGCAGCGTTGCCGCGATGGAACATCGCCGCTCTGACGACGCCCTGAACTACGGCGAGATCTTCCTGCGGGACAACGTTCCCGTGATGATCTACCTGATGCTGCAAGGACGCTTCGCCATCGTGAAGCAGTTTTTGAGCGTCAGCCTTCAGCTCCAAAGCACCAACGTTCAAACCCGCGGTGTCTTCCCCACCAGCTTTGTGGAGGAAGAAGGAGAGCTGGTTGCGGACTACGGCCAACGCTCGATTGGTCGCATCACCTCAGTGGATGCAAGCCTCTGGTGGCCGATTCTCTGCTGGATCTACGTCAAACGCAGTGGAGACAACGACTTCGGTCGCAGTCCTGAAGTGCAACGCGGTTTACAACTGCTGCTCGATCTGGTTCTTCACCCCAGCTTCGAAGGCACACCGGTGCTGTTCGTTCCCGACTGCGCCTTCATGATTGACCGTCCCATGGACGTATGGGGTGCGCCATTGGAGGTGGAAGTGCTGCTCTTCGCAGCGCTTCGCAGTTGTGTTGGGCTGATGGAACTCTGCCAACGCCACGAGAACAGCGTTCTTCTGGGAGAACGCCTGCGCCTGAGCCGGCAGTGGACCCATGACTTGCGGCAGTTCTTGCTGAAGCACTACTGGGTGACCAGCAAAACGATGCAAGTGCTTCGGCGACGACCAACGGAGCAATACGGCGAAAACCAGCACCACAACGAATTCAACGTTCAGCCACAGGTCATCCCCGACTGGTTGCAGGACTGGCTGGAGAACCGTGGCGGTTACATGATCGGGAACATGCGCACCGGACGACCGGATTTTCGCTTCTACTCCTTAGGAAATTCCCTGGCATCCCTTTTCGGGTTGCTGACAGCGCCACAGCAACGGGCCCTATTCCGACTGGTGCTGCACAACCGTGATCACCTCATGGCCCAGATGCCGATGCGGATCTGTCATCCCCCCATGGAGGGCGTGGAGTGGGAGAACAAAACGGGCTCCGATCCCAAAAACTGGCCCTGGAGTTATCACAACGGAGGCCACTGGCCGAGCCTGCTCTGGTTTTTTGGAGCATCCATCCTTCTGCACGAACGGCTAAATCCCCAGGCCGACGTGTTGCTGATGGGAGAGATGAAAACGCTGTTGGACGAGTGCTATTGGAGCCATCTCAACCAACTCCCACGTCAGCAATGGGCTGAATATTTCGACGGCCCCACGGGTACCTGGGTTGGACAGCAGTCACGCACGTATCAAACCTGGACCATCGTTGGTTTTCTGCTGATGCACCACTTTCTCCACGTCAACCCAGACGATGTGCTGATGCTCAACCTCGACGAATCGATGGGTCAATGACGAATCACAGGAGCCATCGCATAAAAAAACCCGGCTCAACGAGCCGGGGTATGTGAACTGAGCTCAAGCGAGCGATCAGAACAGGCCAAGGGTCAGGGACTTGTCGATCGGAAGTGCCGCACCAATACCGAGATAGATGGTGACCAGTGTTCCGGTCAGGAACACTGTCATCGCAACGGGACGTCGAAAAGGATTCTGGAACTTGTTGAAGCTCTCGATGAAAGGAACAAGCATCAAACCCAAGGGGACCAGGGTTTGCAAAGCAATGCCCAGAAGCTTGTTGGGAACAACCCGCAGGATCTGGAAGACGGGATAGAGGTACCACTCAGGAAGGATTTCCAGAGGGGTTGCGAAGGGATCAGCCTTGTCGGCGAGCATCGCTGGATCCAGTACGGCCAGACCAACCACACAGGCGATGGTGCCGAGGATCACCACCGGGAAGATATAGAGGAGATCGTTCGGCCAGGCAGGTTCACCGTAGTAGTTGTGACCCATGCCCTTAGCGAGCTTGGCCCGCATCTTGGGATCTGAGAGGTCAGGCTTCTTGAGAATGTGCATCAGTTAGTCCAGGTGTTGAGGGAACAGTAGGAACGCAAATCACAAGGGACCAGAAATGCCCTGCTTCCGGATCATCAGGAAGTGCATGAGCATGAACACCGCCAACAGCCAAGGCATCACGAAGGTGTGCAGGCTGTAGAAGCGAGTGAGGGTGGCTTGGCCAACGCTTTCGCCACCGCGAAGCAGTTCGACCATGAAGTCGCCAACCACAGGAATTGCGGCAGGCACGCCGGAAACGATTTTCACGGCCCAGTAACCAACCTGATCCCAGGGCAGGGAGTAACCGGTCACACCGAAGGACACCGTAATCACAGCCATGGTCACGCCAGTGACCCAGGTGAGCTCACGGGGACGCTTGAAGCCACCGGTGAGGTACACGCGGAACACGTGGAGGATGAGCATCAGCACCATCATTGATGCGCTCCAGCGATGGACGGAACGAATCAACCAACCAAAGCTGACGTCGGTCATCAGGTACTCGACCGACTTGTAAGCCTCAGCAACGGTGGGCTTGTAATAGAAGGTCATCGCGAACCCAGTCGCGAACTGGATCAGGAAGCACACCAACGTGATGCCCCCCAGGCAATAGAAAATGTTGACGTGGGGGGGCACGTACTTGGAACCAATGTCGTCAGCAATGTCCTGGATTTCCAGACGTTCCTGGAACCAGTCGTAAACCGGTGATGAGTTCGCCATGCACAAGCGGGCTCGAGTTGCGAAAGTCTACTGAGCACGCTTCTGCCACTGAGGCGAACCCACCGCGATGTATCCAACTGTTAACGATCTTTCAGACTGGCTGCGGCGCAAGGGGTTTCGAACGCTCCGCCAACTCATCGCAGCTGCTCTTTGCTGCTTTTTGGTGCTGGGCAGCGCCTGCACAGTCGTTGCACTTAGCGACACACAACAGCTCGTGGTGGACAGCTGGCGGCTTGTGAACCAGGGTTTTTGGAACCCAGAGCAACTCGATGCGGTGCGTTGGAAGCGTCAACGGCAGAAGGCCATGGAACGCAGCATCGAGAGCAGTGACGATGCCTATTCAGCTATCGAAGCGATGCTGGCTCAGTTGGGCGACCCCTACACCCGGCTGCTTCGTCCAGAGGACTACACGGCGCTGAAGGACAGCACCAACGGAAGCCTCAGCGGTGTGGGCTTGCAACTGGGGCCGGATGAAAGCAGCAATGGCGTTGTAGTGATTTCGGCCCTCGAGGGCTCACCCGCCGGCGAGGCGGAGATTACCAGTGGGACTCAACTGCTTTCTGTTGATGGCCGTGCCGTTGTGGATCTTGGACTTGAGGGAACCGTGGCAGCGCTGCGGGGAGACGTGGGATCGCAGGTGGTGCTGACGCTGGACAACGGCAGCGGAGAACCAAACGAGCTGACCCTGGAACGCCGCAGCGTGGATCTGAGACCGGTGCGCACACGGCGCTTACGCAGCGGCAGTCACACCCTTGGCTATCTGCGGATCACCCAGTTCAGCGAAGGAGTCCCCGAACAGGTGAAAGAGGCACTCACAGAACTCCAGAACAAGGACATCGAAGGGTTGGTGCTCGACCTTCGCAATAACTCAGGCGGTTTGGTGAGCGCTGGATTGGCGGTCGCCGACAACTTCCTTTCCGGTGGCCCCATCGTTGAAACCCGCAACCGCGAGGGGATCAATGACACCATCCAGGCCAGTCTCCAGACGATCTACGACGGACCGATGGTCACCCTCGTGAATGGAGGAACGGCCAGTGCGAGTGAAATCCTTGCTGGAGCTCTTCAGGACAACGAACGCGCCACCCTGCTCGGAGGCCAAACGTTTGGGAAAGGGCTGATCCAAACGCTGACCAACCTCAGTGACGGCAGCGGCCTCGCCGTGACCGTTGCCGGGTATGTGACACCGAGTGGACGGGACATCCAAGGGGAAGGCATCGCACCCGATCGTGGGTTGTCAGATCCGGAACCCCTGAATCCCGGTGGTGATGGTGATCGCTGGCTCTCGGAAGCCGAACAATGGATGGAGGCCCTGCTGGAACAACCCGCTGACGACACCGAGGCATGAGCCAGCGGACTTATCACGACCCTCTGCACCGAGGCATTGGTCTTGACCGCCAAGCCCCAGCCGAGGGGATGGTGATGGACCTAGTGGACACGGCGCCGTTCCAACGCCTGCGTCGCATCCGCCAGCTGGGCCCGGCCTACCTCACCTTTCACAGCGCTGAATCCAGTCGATTCACCCACTCACTTGGTGTCTTTCATCTGGCGCGTCGTGCGTTTGAGCGGATGCTGCCTTTGGCACCAGAGCTGGAGACGTACCGGGGGCTGCTCTACGGGGCCGCTTTGCTCCATGACATCGGCCATGGCCCCCTCAGCCACACCGGCGAAGAGATGTTTGGCCTGCGCCATGAAGCATGGTCAGCACGGGTGATTCGGCATCACCCACAGATCCGTGACTGTCTGGAGAGCCATGGAACCGGCACGGCTGAGGCGGTGGCGGACCTGCTGGAACATGGACGCAGCCCTCACCCGCTGATCAAACACTTGGTCAGCAGTCAGCTGGATTGCGACCGACTGGATTACCTCCTGCGCGACAGCTACAGCACCGGAACGCGCTACGGGCAGCTGGATCTCGACCGCATCCTTGGAGCACTGACCCTGGCCCCTGACGGGGACATGGCCATTCATCCCAAGGGTCTGATGGCTGTGGAGCACTACCTGGTGGTGAGGAACCTCATGTACAGGAGCGTCTACAACCACCGGCTGAATGTGGTGTGCAACTGGCTGCTGGAAAAACTGATCTTGACAGCACGACAACTGGGCCCTGAGCAGGTGTGGGCGGATGAGGTGATGGCCAGCTGGCTCTGGCAACCGAACCAGATCCGATTGGAGGACTTCCTCGCCAACGACGACCAACGCACCGGCTACCACCTCCAGCGCTGGCAAGCCGAAGCGCCAGCGGCCCTGGCTGAACTGAGTGGGCGTTTTCTGGATCGACGCCTGCTTAAAGCAACAGCCGTCGAGCATCTTTCTCCGGCTGATCAACTGCAATTGCTCGCGACAGCCAGGCGGTTGGCCGATCGTCATGGCCACGACCCTGAACTCTGCTGCGGATTGCGTCATCAACAGCTGCGCGGATACCACCCCTATCGAGGCGGCTTACGCCTCTGGGACGGGCAACAGCTCCAAGCCCTGGAGAAAGCCTCTCCTTTGGTCGCCAGTCTCGCGACCCCAGCGGCAACCTCCTGGCTGATTCACCCCCGTGACATCAGTATCGAGCTCAGGAAGGAGATGGACGTTGAATGGCCCCGAGCAGCAGCAGCGTGAAGCAGCCATGACATTGAGGCTTCCCGACCAGCGCCTTGATCACTGGAGGGATCGTTTGCCTGATCTGCTGAGCAGGTGGTCCCAACCGATCGTTGATCTCGATTGCGGGGACTGGAACCTGAATTGCAACGACCTCGCGGATTTGTGCTCCGCCGTCACCGAGGCAGGCCATCAACTCGGACGAATCACCGGCCGGATTCCCGAGACCGTTGTAAGTGCTTCAGCCTTGGGACTGGATGCGAGCCGTTCCAACACGCCTTCCAACCGTGAACTCCAGCCCAATCCTGTGAGGACGGCCCCTTCCGACCTGTTGTTTCACCACGGCACCCTGCGCTCCGGCGACCATCTCCAAAGCGAGCGCACCATCCTTCTCTACGGCGATGTGAATCCCGGAGCAAGGATCAGTTCAACTGCTGATGTCTTGGTGTGGGGTCGCCTGCGGGGCGTTGCCCACGCCGGATGCGAGGGGGCAACGACCGCGAAAATCGTTGCTCTGCAGCTGCGGCCACTGCAACTGAGGATTGCTGACGCTGTAGCCCGAGGCCCAGAGGATCTGCCCCAGGCAGGTTTGGCCGAACAAGCCGAACTCAAAGATGGCGTGATCGCCATTGAACCCGCCGTCATCCAGAGCTTTCAAAAACGCTGAACTCGTTGTCAGAGCTAAAAGCCAGATTATTCTGGCCGCACCAAAGCAGAACCCTGGTGTCGACGACCCGAACCATTCTCATCTGTTCTGGCAAGGGCGGTGTCGGAAAAACAACGACCACGGCAAACCTTGGTATCGCCCTTGCCCGCCAGGGCGCCAAGACTGTGGTTCTTGACGCGGACTTCGGTCTTAGGAACCTCGATCTGCTGCTGGGCCTGGAAAACCGCATCGTCTACACCGCCCAGGAGGTGCTTGCGGAGACCTGCCGGCTTGAGCAAGCCCTGGTGAAACACAAGCAAGAGCCCAATCTGGCCCTGCTCCCTGCAGGCAACCCTCGGATGCTCGAGTGGCTCAAGCCCAAGGACATGCAGGCCATCGTTGCTCTGCTGGAACGCCAGTTCGATTACGTGTTGATCGACTGCCCTGCAGGCATCGAAGACGGATTCAAAAATGCCGCGGCCGCAGCCCGAGAAGCTGTGGTGATCACCACCCCGGAAGTGGCCGCCGTAAGGGACGCTGATCGAGTGATCGGGCTTCTGAACACCCAGGGTGTGCAACCGGTGCAGCTTGTGCTCAACAGGGTGCGCCCAAAGATGATGTCGAACCAGGAAATGCTTTCGGTGGACGATGTCACCGACATTCTGGCGTTACCTCTTTTAGGGCTTGTTTTCGAAGACGAACAGGTAATCGTGAGCACCAACCGCGGTGAACCCTTGACCCTGAGTGATTCGTCTTCCCCAGCGGCTCAGGCCTACGGCAACATCGCTCAACGGCTTCAGGGCGAAGACATTCCTCTGATGGACCCCTCCCAGGCCCGCCGCGGCCTCCGCGCCAGGATGCGCAAGCTGATGCAAACCCGGATTTTCTGAGGCGATGACAGTCAAGGAATTCATCGACAAACTCCTGCGCCGTCAGCCCGCCAGTGCAGAAACAGCCAAAGAGCGGCTCCAGTTGGTGCTGGCCCACGACCGCAGCGACCTCAATCCGGAGCTGCTCGAACAAATGCGCCGCGAGATCCTCGAAGTGGTGGCCCGCTACGTGGAAATCGACCTCGCGGAAGGTGATGTGAGCCTCGAGACGGAAGACCGCGTCACCGCCCTGGTGGCCAACCTGCCGATCCGTCGCCCGATCGCCCAACCAGCGAAGGTGGAACCCTCTGAGCAGCAACCTGCTCAAGCTTGAAACCTCGGATCCTGAATCTCCTCACCCCCGCTGAACAGCGGGTGGTGATGTTGTTGCTCGAAGGCCTCAACAACCGAGCTATCTCCAAGCGATTGGTGATCAGTCATCGCACCCTTGAGTGTCATATCAGCAGGGCACTCCGGAAGAGCGGTTGTCGCAATCGACTCGAGCTGGTGTTTGGGCTGATCAGGGATGGAGACCCCGCATTGAATCGCCAGGCAGCCGGTAAGATGCAATCCATGCCGGCTTAGCTCAGAGGTAGAGCAGCGCTTTTGTAAAGCGAAGGTCATCGGTTCAAATCCGTTAGCCGGCTTGATCTGAATCAGGACGACGGGCTGCGGTCGGATTCGCCCGCCAGCAGCCAGAAGAAGAACAACCCCAACAGCCAGGGGAGAAGATTCAGTTGAAGCGTCCAGGTGAAGACAGCTTCCAGGGGCTCCAGCACCCAATGAAGCAAGGCCATCACAAGCAGACAGAGCCCAACAAGCGAGATCACTCGAGCACCTCAACCCCTGCCGGAATCACAGCACCACGTCGCACCATGCGCCAGCGTCCGTCCTCGACCCAGACCAACACCGTGCTGGCCTGGCCCGAGGGTTGAGGCCAGGGCTGCGGACCCAGCTGAGCGACATCAGGGAAAACCAACGACGCCTCTGCTGCGGTCATGCTCGCAGGTTCTCCGGAACGATTGGCACTGGTCGTGGCCAACGGCCCGCTGATCTGAAGCAGAGCACGGGTCTGCTCACAGGCCGGAATGCGGCAGCCCAGCGTTGTGCCACCTGGATTGAGATATCGGCCAGCTCCGCCATCACGGGCAGGCACCACCAGGGTGAGCGCTCCAGGCCAATTGCGCTCAGCCAAGGCTTCAACCTCCCGATGGCACGGAACCGCAACCTCGTGAAGCAAGTCGTTCACAGATGCCCCCATCAAGATGAGGGGCTTGTCCGCCGGTCGGCGTTTCAGGCGCCAGAGAGTCTGGGCTTGATCGGGAAGCACCGCCAGTCCCGGCAGGGTGTCGGTGGGAATGACGGCCGCTTCGCCGGCACGAAGCCGCAAGGCCAGATCGGTGGCGGCCAGAACCGGAGCGGGCATGAATCCTTCCTTCATCGCAAGGGTTGCATCAGCTTGATGCGGCAGGTTTGCGAGCAAGCGCAAAGCGAAGGGTCCCCTCAAGATCTGCGGCCGTGCTGACCTCCACCAAGCCGGCATCCCGCAGCAGCTGGATCACCTGAGCGCTCTGGTCGTGATGGTGTTCGAGCAGAAGCCAGCCACCAGGCGACAGCCCTGTTGGTGCTCCATTCACCACGGCCCGGATGGCATCCAAGCCATCCGGGCCCCCACGTAACGCCATATGAGGTTCATGGTCACGAACCACAGCCTCAAGACCGTCAACCACAGCACCGGGGATGTACGGAGGATTGCTGACCACAAGATCCAGGCTCCCCCACCAAACCTTTAGAGGAGTCCACCACGAACCGAGGTGCAGCGAACAGTTGTGATGCGGGGCGCAACGCGCAAGGTTGCGTTCTGCCAGACGCAAGGCATCGGGACTGAGGTCGACGCCATGCCCCGGTGACGTCGGCCAGGCGCGGGCTAAACCCACAGCGATGGCCCCTGAGCCGGTGCCGAGGTCAGCCCAACAGGTGGGGGGAGTGGCGTTGAACTGGCCCAGGGCCAGATCCACCAGCAGTTCCGTTTCCTGCCGGGGAATCAATGCGGCAGGCGACGACTCAAGCAGCAAATCCCTCCAGGGACAGAGCCCCACCAAGTGCTGCAGGGGAACATCCCCGTAAAGATGCCGCTCCCACAGATCAGAAAGCGCCTCAAGGGACTGCTCTAGGGCGACGGTGCGCGTGGGGTCCAGCAACAGTCGTTGCAGGCTGGCCCAACGAACGCCACCGGCCAGATCAAGCAACCAATCGAGATCAGCTGCGGTGCCACCCCGGGCGAGTTGTTGACGCCTCCACTGCAACACGTCAGTGCCGGGCACGGTTTTGCAGTCTGTCAAGGCCGAGGCTTGCGCCAATGCAATCCAGACTCACACAGCAGTTCGCCCTGACACTCAAGGGCCAAAAGCTGGGGGGCCAGCTCAGCAGGGGAGCACTGCAAACGAAGCAACAGCTGATCAAAGGTCGCCCCCGAGCCGATGGCCTCCATCACGCGTTGATGTTTACCGCGTGAATCCTCTGGCTTCAGGGGGCCATCACCAAGAGAGGCAAACAACTCCTCGGGGTGGATCAAGGCAGTCGCACCATCCCGAAGCAGGGCATTGCTGCCGCGACAGGACCAACGGCGGGCATCACCAGGAACCACCCACACCGGGCACTGCATCCGGCTCGCCCAGCGGGCCGAAATCAGTGCTCCGCTGCGTTACGGACACTCCACCACCACAAGCGCTTGGGCAAAGGCCACCAACCAACGATTCCGCGCCGCGAAGTGCCCTGGATGCACGCGGCAACCGGACCGGTTTGGGCTCACCAACAGCCCTTGCCTGCCGACCTGCTACTGCAAAGATTGGTGGTGGGCTGGATAGACACGATCCAAGGGTGTCCCCAACACCGCGATGGGTGCACCGTTTCTGGCCAAACAGCAGCGATGGGCTGCAGCATCAATCCCTTCCGCAAGACCACTAAGGACGGGCCAACCTGCCTCGGCCAAAGCGCGGCCCAGTTCTTCAACCATCGCAAGGCCATGGTCCGAGGCGGAGCGGGTGCCCACCACCGCGATGGCGGTTCGGGCATTCAAATAACCAAGCAGCGCTCGATCCCCTTCGACGTACAACCCGGAAGGGGGTGAGTTCACACCGTCCAAGCTGCATGGCCAGGCAGAGTCACCCGGCAGAAGAGCACAGGCAGGAACATCAAAGACGGGCTAAGGCCCCCGCTCCCGCCGGTAACGATCCACGGCGTCCAGACAATGCGCCGGCCAAGCCAGCGCCTGGCCAAGGCGTTCCATCGGCCACCCCCAAAGCTGATCAGGGCCGATGGCTTGATCGCGGCAAAGTCTGCGCAGATCGGCCATGCGTGCGTTGCCCAAGCCAGGGCAACAGGTCCAGAGCCACCACCATCCCCGCACCAGCACCAAGCAAGCACATTTGTACTAAAACAGCGTCGGTGTCTCGGGGGTTGACTCAAAGCGCTTGGCGCACCAGCTGATCCATTACCTCCTTCAGCTGCGCCGGCACGCGCCTGAGCACACGCCCCCCACGCACCATCACCAGATTCACCGACGCCTCCGCAACCACCGCGTCTCCGCAGACAAAGCGAGAAACCCATGGCCAGCGCACCCCCTGCTGACCAGGGCATCGGCTTTCAACACACACCTTGTCGCCGTGCCGGAGCGGCTGGCGGTAATCCAAGTGAAGGGACACCACCGGCATATCGACACCCATCGCATTCATGGCGGCATAGCCCAGGCCAGCAGCCTGGAGGGCCTCCACCCTGGCTTCCTCCAGCCACTGCACATAGGCCCCATGCCACATCACACCGGCGTAATCGGTGTGCTGCGGAAGCACACGCTTGGTCAGGGTGTACATGATCCTCGTAACGCTGTGACATCAGCTTGTCTCCACGGAGGAAACCACCCATAGGCTTTCGCAAAGGCTGCTTCATCTCCCTGTGTTCAGGAACCTTCTGATTGCCGACTCGGGCAAGGGTCACGTCGAAGAAATGATCCGGATGCTCCAGGACATTCCCAGCCTGAAAGCAGCAAAGATCAATTTGCTACACGTGGTCTCGGAACAGAGCAAGTCGCAATCCGACGGCCATCGCGACGAAGCAGAAAACCTCTTGAACAGCGCAATCACGCGCATGGGACTCAGCACATCAAGTGTGAGCACCTTGATTCGTGAGGGTGACACCAAGCAGACAGTTCTCAAGGTTGCCGATGAGGTTCAGGCAGACCTGATCGTGATGGGATCCCGCGGGCTGGGACGTCTTCAATCGATTCTGGCCAACAGCACCAGCCAATACGTCTTTCAATTGTCCACCCGGCCCATGCTGCTGGTGCGGGACGACCTCTACGTCAAGCATGTCAACCGCGTGATGGTGACGATCGACGGAACAGGCGTGGGGGACGACGCCCTTCGCACAGCCTGCGAACTGGTGCGTGAAATCCCCGGCGGAACCCTCACCGGTGTCCATGTTGTTCGCCAAGAATCAGCACCCTCACGAGGAGGCCGGACAAAAGCGGACGAGGTTCTCGACGCTGCTGTTCAGCGAGCAAGAGGCTTCGGCGTTGAGATGAAAGCCATTCATACCGAAGGGAAGGACATCGGTCGAAGTGTTTGCCTGGCTGCATCGGAGTGCAACGCCGACTTGGTGGTCATCGCCTCCCAAGACCGACGACCTCTCGTTGCCAGAGGGCTGGTGGATTTGGACAAGCTGCTGGGAGGATCAGTCAGCGACTACATCCGTGTGCACGCACCAGCGCCTGTGCTGCTGGTGCGTGAGCCTGAACAAGGCTGAATCAAGCCTCGCTGTTCTGCGTGCCGATGTAGAGCACGATCAGGAAGATCGCCGGAACCAGAATGAACAGGAGACTGGCGACGAATCCGAGATCGTTGGTTTCCATGGCCGTTAGAGGGATCCAAGCGAAGGTATCACCGACAAGAGGTCTGAGGAGTGCCCCCCCTAGGCCTCGTCACCGGCGGTAGCAGCCTTGCCACCCGGGACATCCCCATCAGCCACATCCTGATCCTCCTCATCAAGCTCACTCACCGGAGGGGCTGGCCATGCCGTAGGCCCCGCCGGCAGCGGCGCCTGCCTGGCCGCAGCCAATCTCGAATCAGCATTGGCAAGCCTCACCTGAGGCCGGGTAAGGACCAACACGGACTTCTCCACCAGGGCCTGACATGCCAAACGCCACTCCTCGGGTCGGCGGCGCAATTTGCTGTCTTCGACAGCGGTGCGTGCTGTCAACGCATCGGCGTTGTCTTGATCAACTACGGAAACAAAGCAGGTGATGCATTGGCCACAGCCACCACAGTTGCCCAGCTGCCCCTTCAAGCCGTAGAGCTCGATGCCCTCGCGCCTGGCCACCTCACGCAAATTTTCGCCGGGATAACACTCCACATCACGCCCTTCGCGAACAAACCGGATAACGGGCATTAGCTCACAAGCAACCAATCCCCATAATGAGCCGAAGCATTGCGTTTTGTGAACAGCACAGCCCTGACTTTCTTGTCACTGACCGTTGCGGGCAAGTCACTTTTTCCCCGCCCTATGGACTGAAGCCCTTACGATCATCCATGTCTGACTGCTTATGCAGTCTTGTCCCCCGAACCTGACCCATGGGATTGCCCTGGTATCGGGTGCACACCGTTGTCATTAATGACCCGGGCCGCCTTTTGGCTGTGCACCTCATGCATACAGCCCTAGTAGCCGGCTGGGCCGGCTCCATGGCTCTCTACGAGCTGGCCATTTTTGATCCGTCCGACCCTGTCCTGAACCCCATGTGGCGTCAGGGCATGTTTGTGATGCCCTTCATGTCCCGCCTTGGCGTGACCGGCAGCTGGGGTGGATGGAGCATCACAGGCGAAACGGGTGTTGACCCAGGTTTCTGGAGTTTCGAGGGCGTCGCTGCCGCTCACATTGTTTTCTCCGGCCTGATGATGCTGGCCGCCATCTGGCATTGGACTTATTGGGACCTTGAAATCTGGCAGGACCCCCGCACGGGAGAACCCGCGCTCGACTTGCCGAAGATCTTCGGTATTCATTTGCTGCTTGCTGGTCTCGGCTGCTTCGGCTTCGGCGCTTTCCACCTGACTGGCGTCTTCGGGCCTGGCATGTGGATTTCTGACCCCTATGCGCTGACTGGTCACCTAGAGGCCGTTCAACCGTCTTGGGGACCTGAAGGCTTCAACCCCTTCAACCCAGGTGGCATCGTTGCCCACCACATCGCTGCTGGCATCGTCGGCATCATTGCCGGGATTTTCCACATCACCACACGTCCACCCGAGCGTCTCTACAAAGCGCTTCGGATGGGCAACATCGAAACGGTTCTTGCCAGCGCAATCGCAGCCGTATTCTTCGCCGCCTTCATCGTGGCCGGAACTATGTGGTACGGCTCTGCCGCAACCCCCGTCGAGCTGTTTGGCCCCACCCGTTATCAGTGGGATCAGAGCTATTTCAAAACTGAAATCAACCGTCGTGTGCAAACCGCGATGGATGATGGAGCAACTCAGGAAGAAGCCTTTGAGACCATCCCTGAGAAGCTCGCCTTCTACGACTACGTGGGCAATAGCCCTGCCAAGGGCGGCCTGTTCCGCGTGGGTCCGATGGTGAATGGCGATGGTTTGGCAACCGCTTGGGTTGGCCACATCGCATTCAGCGATAAGGATGGTCGCAATCTTGAAGTTCGTCGCCTACCGAACTTCTTCGAGAACTTCCCCGTCGTTCTGCAAGATGAACAAGGCATTGTTCGCGCAGACATTCCCTACCGTCGTGCGGAAGCCAAATTCTCCTTCGAACAACAGGGCGTGACCGCCAAGGTGTTTGGTGGTGCGCTGGACGGCCAAACCTTCACCGACCCTGCCGACGTAAAGCGCCTCGCACGCAAAGCTCAGCTGGGTGAAGCCTTCGACTTCGACCGTGAGACCTACAACTCTGACGGTACGTTCCGCAGCTCGCCGCGTGGCTGGTTCACCTTCGGCCATGCCACCTTCGCGCTGCTGTTCTTCTTCGGCCACATCTGGCACGGTGCCCGCACCTTGTACCGCGACGTGTTCGCTGGCATTGATCCCGACCTCGGAGATCAAGTTGAGTTTGGCCTCTTCGCCAAGCTCGGTGACAAAACCACCCGTCGCCTGCCCGAGGGCTACGTTCCCCCTGCTGGAACACCCCTCAACTGATCGCCTTATAGGAACAACACGATGGAAAGCTTCGCTTACGTCCTCATCCTTACCCTCGCGATTGCCACTCTCTTTTTCGCAATCGCCTTCCGCGATCCGCCGAAAATCGGTAAGTGATTTGATCCCCCATAACCCCGCCTTGGCGGGGTTTTTTCATGCTTTCGATCACCCACCGTCGCAAGCCGGTCTCGCCCGCACGAGCAGATCACAGCAGTCTCAAGTCAGCAGCAGCCGTCGGCGGAATCCTCAAATGAGACTGATGTCTACGAGGCCCTTCTCAAGTCTCAAATCACTGTCTACAGTTGGTGCACCTTATTCATGCCCTCGGGGATGCAGTGCCCCTCCTGCCAAAACACAGATAGTCGCGTTCTCGAATCCAGGGCAGCGGACGGTGGACGCAGCGTTAGACGACGGCGTGAATGCCTCAACTGTGAATTCCGCTTCACCACCTACGAACGGGTGGAAACCGTTCCAATCACGGTGATCAAACGCAACGGAAACCGAGAAATCTTCAGTCGCAGCAAGTTGCTGCATGGCTTGAATCGAGCTTGCGAAAAAACGGGCTTAGACAGCTCTCGGCTCGAATCCCTCGTGGAAGACCTCGAACTGCAACTCCAGCAACGCACCGGCAAGGAAGTGAGCAGCACTGAGATCGGTGAGTTCGTGCTGCATGATCTCAAGCAAATCAGCGAAGTGGCTTACATCCGATTCGCATCCGTCTATCGCCAGTTCCGAGGCATTGATGACTTCGTGTCGACTCTGGAAATACTGAATGCCGATCAGGAACAGAACCATTTGGCCACTGTGCGTTGAATCGGTGAGGTGAATCAGTGCTTTGAACCATCGCGCTGAATCGCTGCGCTGAAGGCGTCGGTCCGGTCTGTAAAGTCGGTAATTCTCCGTGAAACGTCGGCGGGCGTTCCATGCGATTTTCTCGAACTACCCACCTGAGGTAGACCGCCAGCCCCCCATGTCTGCGACTCCGACAGAAGAACAGATCCAGGATCAAGTTCAGGACACGAACACCACAGAAGCCTCTGCAGAAACCTCCGCCGCCGAACAGGCGTTTGAGGTTGAGGACCTGAGCATTCCTGAAGACATCCCCACCGCGGATGATCCGAGCAGCCGCGCTGCCAGCCGCAACCTAGACGACGCCGGATTCACCGTGGATGAGTTCGCGGCTCTCCTCAGCAAGTACGACTACAACTTCAAGCCTGGCGACATCGTTAACGGAACGGTCTTCGCCCTGGAATCGAAGGGCGCCATGATCGACATCGGCGCCAAGACGGCTGCCTTCATGCCTCTGCAAGAGGTGTCGATCAACAGGGTCGAGGGCCTAAGCGACGTACTGGCCCCCGGCGAGATCCGTGAGTTCTTCATCATGAGTGAGGAGAACGAGGATGGTCAGCTGGCGCTGTCGATCCGTCGGATCGAATACCAGCGGGCATGGGAGCGTGTGCGCCAGCTCCAGAAGGAAGATGCCACCATCTACTCCGAGGTGTTTGCCACCAACCGTGGTGGTGCCCTGGTGCGCGTAGAAGGTCTGCGGGGCTTCATCCCCGGATCCCATATCAGCACCCGCAAGCCGAAGGAAGAACTGGTTGCCGACTTCCTGCCTCTGAAATTCCTCGAGGTGGACGAAGAGCGCAACCGCCTGGTGCTCAGCCACCGCCGCGCCCTGGTGGAGCGGAAGATGAATCGCCTGGAAGTTGGCGAAGTTGTGGTGGGTACCGTCCGCGGCATCAAGCCCTACGGAGCCTTCATCGACATCGGTGGTGTCAGCGGTCTGCTGCACATTTCCGAGATCAGCCATGAGCACATCGAGACCCCCCACTCGGTGCTGAACGTGAATGATCAGATGAAAGTGATGATTATCGATCTGGATGCCGAGCGCGGCCGGATTTCTCTGTCCACGAAGGCTCTTGAGCCCGAACCCGGCGACATGCTCACCGACCCCCAAAAGGTGTTCGAGAAGGCCGAGGAAATGGCAGCTCGCTACAAGCAGATGCTGATGGAGCAGGCCGAAGAGGGCGAGGATCCGATCAACTCCATGATGATCTGAGCTTGATGGCCCAACTGCTGCTGAAGGGACATCCCATCGGCAATTTCCAAGGGGTGCTGTTCGATAAGGACGGCACCCTTTCCCATAGCGAGCCGCATCTGCTGGCCTTGGCAGACGCACGCATCAACAAAGCTATCGAGATTGCGCTGGAACACGCCCCGGCGCTGCAGGCCTTTGAACTAAGAGAAACCCTTTACAGAGCAACCGGGGTTGATAAAGGCATGCTCGATCCCGGCGGAACCCTGGCGGTTGCCTCACGGCAAGACAACATCGCCTCGACCGCAACGGTGTTGTGTCTGTTGGGCTGCTCATGGCCCCAGGCTCTAGCCCTCGCCCATTCCTGCTTCGACGCAGTTGACCAGGACGGCCTGATCGACACAACTCCAAGCCCGTTGATCAACGGTTCAGGACAACTGCTGCGGGATCTGCACGAGCAGGGCGTGACCGCTGCTGTGATCAGCAACGACACCCGATCCGGCATTGAAGACTTCCTGGCTCACCATCAGCTCAGCGCAGGCTTTGCCGGCATCTGGAGTGCTGACGACCATCCGCGCAAACCCGATCCACAAGCCGTCCTGGAGCTGTGCGACAGGATTGGCCTGCCACCCCAAAGATGTGCCTTGGTTGGTGATGCGGAAACCGACCTTCAGATGGCCCTGGAGGCCGGCATCGGCGGCGTGATCGGATTCACCGGTGGCTGGAGTCGTCCGCCGGAACTGCCATCAGCACAGCATCTGCTCCACGGCTGGGACGACCTCGCCCTCAGCACAGCCACGTAAAGTCGCGCCATCTGGAGCCCCGAATGAGCCGATACGTCTTTACATCCGAATCCGTCACGGAAGGGCATCCCGACAAGATCTGCGACCAGGTGAGCGACGCCGTTCTCGATGCTCTGCTTGCCCAGGATCCCGCCAGCCGCGTGGCCTGCGAGACCGTAGTGAATACCGGCCTCTGCATGATTACCGGTGAGGTGACCTCCAAAGCGCAGGTGGATTTCATCCACTTGGTGCGCAATGTGATCAAGGAGATCGGTTACAGCGGAGCCAGGGCCGGTGGCTTCGATGCCAACAGCTGTGCGGTGCTGGTGGCTCTCGACCAGCAGTCCCCCGACATCGCCCAGGGCGTTAACGAAGCGGACGACCACGCCGGTGATCCTCTGGATCTGGTGGGTGCCGGCGACCAGGGGATCATGTTCGGCTACGCCTGCAATGAGACTCCCGAGCTGATGCCGTTGCCGATCAGCCTGGCCCACCGGCTGTCGCGCCGCCTTGCTGAAGTGCGCCATAACGGAACCCTGGGCTACCTGCTTCCCGATGGCAAAACCCAGGTGAGCGTCGTCTATCAAAACGACAAGCCCGTCTCGATCGACACAATCCTGATCTCCACCCAGCACACCGCGGAAGTGGATGGGATGGGTGATGAGCAGGGCATCCGCGAGCGCATCACCAAAGACCTCTGGACCCATGTAGTGGAGCCAGCGACTGCCGACCTGACCCTCAAGCCCTCCCGCGAGGCCACCAAGTATCTGGTGAACCCAACCGGCAAGTTCGTGGTGGGCGGCCCTCAGGGCGATGCCGGCCTCACCGGCCGCAAGATCATCGTGGACACCTATGGCGGCTATGCCCGCCATGGCGGTGGTGCCTTCTCCGGCAAGGACCCCACCAAAGTGGACCGTTCGGCCGCCTATGCCGCGCGCTATGTGGCCAAGTGCCTCGTGGCCGCAGGGCTCGCCGAAAGGGCCGAAGTGCAGCTGAGCTACGCCATTGGCGTGGCCCAGCCCGTGTCGATCCTGGTGGAATCCTTCGGCACGAGTGCTCTGGCCAACGATGCCCTCACCGCCCTGGTGCAGGAGCACTTCGATCTGCGCCCCGGCGCCATCATCGAGACCTTCGATCTGCGCAACCTTCCCCAGCAACGGGGCGGTCGTTTCTATCAGGACACGGCCGCTTACGGCCATTTCGGACGCAACGACCTCAACGCCCCCTGGGAAAACGTGACAGCAAAAAGCCAGGAGTTGAAGCAGGTCGCCGCGGCCTGATGACATGACGGATTCGCCGCTGGTGCTCGGAATCGACCTGGGCACCAGCGGAATCCGCACAGCCGTTGTGACCGGCAATGGCGTGCTGCTCGACAGCAGATCCCAGGCCTACGCCGGAGACTTCTCCAACCCCAACAGCTGGCGCGAAGGCTGTGGGGACCTGATCAGGGCAATCCCAGCACAACTGCGATCCCAGCTGAGGGCGCTCGCCGTGGATGGCACATCCGGCACGCTGCTGGCCTGTGATCGCGATGGTCGCCCATTGGGGGAGGCACTTCCCTACTCCCAGAGCTGCCTTGAGCTGCAATCAGCACTGCAGCCGTTGGTGGATCCAGGCAGCCCTGCCGCCAGCTGCAGCGGCAGCCTGGCCCGGGCCTTGCGGCTTCTCAGCTGCCATGGAGAGGCGATTCTGCTGCGGCATCAGGCCGACTGGATAAGCGGATGGCTGCTGAACGATTGGCGCTGGGGGGAAGAAGGCAACAACCTGCGACTGGGTTGGGATCTGATCAGCAACAGCTGGCCAGACCGCTTTGCCGAACAGACATGGCGGCAGGCATTACCCGAAATCCGTCGGAGCGGCAGCATTCTCGGGACGATCGCACCGGATCAGGCCAAGGCCTTGGGCCTGGCGGACGATCTGATCATCGTGGCGGGAACTACCGATTCCAATGCCGCCGTGCTCGCCGCCAATCCCGGTCCTGGAGATGGGATCACCGTGCTGGGGACCACGCTAGTGATGAAGTGCTTCACCAAAACGCCCCTGCACGCCCCGGGGGTGACCAGCCATCGCGTGGGTGGACGCTGGCTCTGTGGAGGCGCCTCCAATGCAGGGGCCGGGGTGCTGCGGCGTTTCTACAGCGATGAGCAGCTCAGCGAACTGAGCCGCCAGATCAACCCCGACACCGACAGCGGACTCCGCCTGCGGCCATTCCCCTGCCCGGGGGAACGGTTCCCTGTAGATGATCCAGAGCTGCTACCGGTACTTGAACCACGGCCGGTGAGTGATGCCCTCTACCTGCATGGACTGCTCGAAGGTCTTGCCGAAATCGAAGCGCAGGGTTGGCAACGCCTGAACGAGCTGGGTGCTTCCGCACCCCGGCGGATCATCAGCATCGGCGGTGGAGCGCGCAATCCCCAATGGAGACGGCTGCGAGAACGGCGTCTTGGCTGCGCTGTAACGAGTTGCCAAACACCCCCCGCTGCAGGGGTGGCGCGACTGGCCCAAAAGGCCCTGGTCGGGTAAGAATTCCAGCATCACGCCCAGCCCCCATGCCCACCAATCTCCGCGATGTTCTGGCCATCGGCCTCTTCGTCGTGCTGGCCGGGTATGTGGGCTTCAGTGGCATCCGCCTCGGCCTTTTGTTGATCGAACGCTTCGCTTGAGCCGATCACTGCAAAGATTGCATTCACCCGTTTGATCCCGATGCCTGCAGACCCCCTCACTGATGCCGTCAGCACACGGATCTGCAAACACATGAACGACGACCATGCCGAGGCGGTGCTTGCCTACGCCAAGCACTACGGCGGCGTCAGCAAACCCGCTGTAGCTCGCATGGTGTCTGTGAAAGCGGAAACCATGGAACTGGAGGTGGATGGCGCGAGCGTCAGCATCGCCTTCGATCACACCCTCACCGACAGCGAAGACGCCCACCGCACCTTGGTGGCGATGCTGCGGGCGATGCCCAAAGAAGGCGCCTGATCTCGGACCGATTCGGCCCAGCAGTGGAACCCTCGTCGCAACGATCGATCTGCTGTGCATCGCGCGCTCCTGGCCTTTGCCCAAACACTGCTGATCGAGCCCCGCTGCCCGATCTGTGATGGCCCCTGGGACAGCCCACTGCGGCCGACGGCTACCTGCAGCAAGTGCCTCAACGCACTGGCTCTCCCTCTGAAAGGGCTCAAGCTGCCATTGCCTTGGTGCGCCCTCGGGCCTTACGCAGGCACTCTGCGTCAACTGCTGCTCCAGGTGCGTCAGCCGCGCCAAGGGAAAGCGCTTGCGGCCTTGGTTCAGCTGCTATCGGACCGTTGGCCACTGCCCGCAACAGCAGTGCTGGTACCGATTCCAAGCTGGAAAAAGCAACGATCCAACCCCCTGCCACAGCAGATCGCCATGGGCTTGGGCCGACCGACGGCAGCCCTGCTGCACCGCACCCATGCAGGGCTAAGCCAACACCATCTGAACAAAACCCAACGCCAGACCAACCTGATCGGGGCGTTCCAGGCCATCCCCTTGGACACACAAGGAACACTCGGCTCGGTCTGGCTCGGGGACGACATCCTCACAACCGGATCCACCGCTTTAGCTGGCCATGAGGCCCTTGAAAATGCTGGCCACCACGTGGCTGGATTGATCTGCCTGGGACGAACCCCCGCAAAAGAGCGCAGGCGGTGATTTAAGATTCAAGTGTCGCTTCGGCGGCGCGCCGGGATAGCTCAGTTGGTAGAGCAGGCGACTGAAAATCGCCGTGTCCCCAGTTCAAATCTGGGTCCTGGCATTTCTCGAAAACGCCTAAAAAGGCACGTGAAAGCACCATATCTGGTGTTATTACGTGCCTTTTTAGCGCTTCAAGCACCTAATTGAATTTTGTCAAAACGGTAGGGGAGCAGTAGGGGAGCACGCCCTTTCGCTCAGTCGGGGAAAGGTCCCCAGATTCCCCCTACCCACGAGAAAAAAAGACTCCTGAGGTATTCCCACCCTCAGGGGTCAGTCCCCTCGATTACTCGACCCATTCACCTTCCTCCAGGCGTGCTCCTGCGAGGAGTAGGGGATCCGACACTTTTGGTAGTGCGTGCCGATCAGGTTCGGATGCCCGCAGGCAATAAAAAAGGCGGCAGGGAGTGCCGCCAGAAACAAGGGGACGAACGCGTCGAAAGCACTGGGGTTACCAGCGGCACCATCCTCTTCAGGCAGTCAGTGGTGTGGTGGGTGCCGTTTACGAACTGCCAAAAAAAAGGAGCGGTCCCACCCGCTCCCCTCATGACGCATCCATCCCCCCCTTACGAGGGATGAACAGATATTCGCGACGCAACAGACGCGCCGCCATCCGTAGAAGCGCCCATTGAGAAGGGGGGCAAGCGGCACCCCCCTAAAGGTCATTGAGACCTGGTTACTGCTTCAGCGGTCTCTGACCTCATTCCCGTTCTAAGGCGCTTCAGAGCACCAGGGCATGAGCGGAACTACTGCTTAGTTTCCGCCGTTGCAGAAGCGAACTGCTGCAGCGTTGGTCTTGCCCTCAGCGATGACCTCTTGAACGCAACCGTTAAATGCTTTGCTCTCCTGCTTCAAAGCGCAGAGACCAAGCGCGATTGCTGCCAAGGAGATGGCGGAAACGACGGTGGCGGAGATTTGGATGACTCCATAGGCGAGCATCGCTTTGTTCTTGCCGCCGCACTTGCTGGAGTTTTCCTTGCTGGCGTTCTCTTCTGTCATGGATAAGAAATGACTTGGAAAACGCTATGGACTCTGAATGTGCCTTGAAGACACATTGCTGATGGGATAACCGCCCTACTGGGGTCCTCAATAAAAACCCCTGGAGTGCCCACACCCCAGGGGTCCCGTCCTCTCGTTCTGACGCCCCATCACCTTCCTCCTGGCGTTCTCCCGTGTGGAGTAGGAGAACCGTCAAAACAGGTAGTGGCGACCGTTCCGTGTTCGGTTGCCCACAGGCAATAAAAAAGGCGGCAGGGAATGCCGCCAACGAAGGGAGGTAATGCGTCGAACCAAGGGAGTAGGTCTGTAGACAGCATCACCGCTCCAAAGGCAAAGGCGAGAGCACTCTTTACGAAACGGCAAAAAAAAGAGGGGTCCCACCCCCTCCCAGTTCGACGCATTGCCCCTTCATCGAAGAAGCAACTGAAGGATCACTCAGGGTTCACCTACTGGTCGTCGCCATTACGACCAAACGAATACTGGGGTCAACAACCCAAGAAAAAGCAGAGGTCCCACCCTCTGCCTGTGTTCGACGCATTGCACCCTCTTACGGAGGGTTGACCTAATACTCGCTATCCAAGCCTTTGCCGCCATCCGTAGAAGCGCCCATTGAGAAGGGGGGCGTTGCGCCCCCCCTGAAGATCCTTGAGACCTGGTTGTGTAGTTCCTATCGGTCTCTGACCTCATTCCCGTTCTAAGGCGCCTCAGAGCACCAGGGCATGAGCGGAACTGCTCACCCGTTTGTATCCCAAAGGCACAAAAAAAGGAGCGGTATCCCTATCGCTCCTTCGGAAACTGAAAGTGCCGCTGGGCGGGACGACGCCCAGCGATGACCACCATCACCGATGAGGAGGGACTGCCGTGGGTGCCGTGAGCGTTTTCCAAGAAAAGACCCAGGAGTGTTTGACCTCCTGGATTCCTCGCTCTCATGCGATACGACAGTTCTAACGCCACCTAATAAGCATTTGTGCTTACGGGTTACCGAACCGCTGAGGCGTCCAGTGCTCGCATCTGAAGAAATGAGAGCGCCAGGCAGGAACTATGTGCTGCCACACACGACAAATCCCATTGAAACCAGGTTCTCCCTGGAAGTTCTTGCAGTTGACGCACCTAGAAGGCATTCAAAGAGGGTGACGATCTTCCAACTGTCTAATTCCAGAGAAAGCAACTCGTCAGACGCTGCTTCAAGGTTCTTCAGCAGAAATGCCCCAGTCAGGCGTCTTCAGAGGTTTCCAACCCTGCCTCTAAAGATGCCTACCCATGAAGAAGGGCGGGAGTTACCCGCCCCTTGGCACCTAACCCCGTCCTAATGAAGTGCGATTCCGTAGGTGTCGTGTTCTCTTTTTAGGGATTCAGGGAAGGCACGCCATCCGCAGAAAGACCTGATCAGGGTTCGGCAGTTGCGCCCCAAAGCGGTCTCGTCTTCTTCCACCCCTGCGTCTGAAGAGACCTCCACAACTGCTCTGCGGCGTCTTTCCTCAGATATCGACGCTCCTTGAGCAGCGGCGGACCTACGGGCATCTGACGCCCTCGATCGATAAAGACCTTCGGATCTTTTACCCAGGCGGAGTTGTCCCGGTGAAACCGCCAGACCCAATGGTCATTGGCATCGATCAACCATCCCTCTTGCATCACGCCACCTCCGGGCACCAACCCATTTCCGTCTCCCTGCGGACCATCCAGTTGCGGCACCTCTTCGTCAGGTGCTCGCCATGGGGAACCTGACGACGCTGAAGACCACAGGTCAGCAACGTGTGGCAGTGCTGGTCACAGACATAGGAGAAGTGCTGGCACGTCATGCAGACACATGAGGACCTGGTCTGCTTCAGACCATCCACAAAGTCCCATTCCTCTTCCGACATCGAACCCTCCTTGCGAGTAGTTCATACGTTCTACTCCTGGTTCGCAGGGATTGGTCAAGGGCGAAAACGGAAGAAAGTGCCGCGGGTGGCGCTGAACGATGAGCACGAACAAGATGAGTGCGGGCAAAGTCCAGTCGTCGTGCGAACTTTCCGAGAAACACTCTTCCACTCGCTGAACTCTGAGGGCGAGCAAGGGAGGGCGACGAACGCCGTCAAGGCGATAGGTCTGCTGATCGCCTTGTCAATCGGTTTGGCGGTCATCGCGACAGAACCTGTTGTCAGATCATCACTGGGAGATTTACTCGTAAAACTTGATATTGCGGTCGCAATCGTCTTCCTGATCGAATACATCTTGCGACTCTGGGTTGCTCCACTTAGGGACGGAGCAAGAAGAGGCATTCGAGGTGCCTGGGACTACGCCATTACGCCTCTGGCAATCCTGGATCTAATAGCAATCGCTCCAACCATCCTTGGTTTTATTACTCCGGAACTCTATTTGCTTAGGATTATTCGGTTGGCACGAATAGGAAGAGTCGGTCGCTCAAAGCGCTTTCGTCACAGCATCAGGTATTTCAATAAAGCAATCACCGCCAAGAAAGAAGCGCTTCAGATTTCCGCTATTTACTCGGGAGTTGTCATCACTATCAGCAGCATATTGATGTTCTTGGTTGAAGGAGGAGTCCAGAAGGAGCAGTTCGGTTCAATACCCAGATGCCTTTGGTGGTCTGTTGTTACGGTGACAACAGTTGGATATGGCGACACTTATCCCATAACAGCACTGGGGAAACTTGTGGCAGCATTGACTGCCATATGCGGGATCGCAGTTATCGCAATCCCAATCGGTATTATCTCGGCAGGTTTCACTGAGTCCCTTGGATCGGAGAACTCTAGAGAAGATCTTGAAGCGCCTGCAAAGCGTTAAAAAAACCTTCGATACCTTGGCATTGCTGAACATATATTTTTCGTAGATTCCCGACGCTGATTTGAAGGTGATCTCGCCATATTCCATCACAGGGAACTGTCGATTTTCTGCAAATCACTTATCTCTACTTCCGTCCTTATTCGATTTCTCCCAGACCTCTCCAACTCGCTTGCTATCAGGAGGCGTTGTGTCCGTCTCGATAAATCTGGTTACCTCGTAATCGACTTCCAGTTCTGAAATATCGAGAATGCCCATCCGGGATGGAGATTCAAACATCACGAAGAATCCCGGATACACATATATGTCTGCTCCGTTCCGATTGATGAAGCCCAGGGGAGTTTCAGGGGAAGTGATAGCTGGAAGGTCCTGACGCAGGCACTTTGCGATCGACCGCTCGACGCTCATCGAGGCGGCGGAGCGAGATTGCACTCGATCGACATCACTGCCTGAGGTGACATCCCAGATGCAGGCGCAACGGGTGAGTACATCGAAGGCGCCTTGAACCTTTTGATAGGCAGAACTGCAATCAGCGTCCATCTCCACCGCGAGCGAAACAGCAGATGCCGCAATGGATTCAGTCAACTCTTTCAAAGCATCCTGTCGCCCCCTGATTCCTGCCTGGATGCTCCTTTTGAGGGAGGGCACAAAGAAGTAGATCAGGCAGACCTTGGACAGGACCTCCCCAAGACGCAGGAGAGACAGAGACCCCTTGATGGACTCAGCATCTCTAATCAGTTCTTGCTTTTGGCGATTGGCATCGATGACTGCCTGCTGGAGTCCTTGAAGTCCTTCGCTGGTGACCTCCAGAGGGTCGGCGCTGATGAAGGAGTAATCAGGTGCCGCAACCTCAAATGCTTCATCAGGAGCGAACTCTTGATCCGTGCCCTTATCTCGCGCACTACCGCCATAGTCACCAACCTTTTGCCTGCTGTAGACACCTGTTCCAGGCAGACCAAGATTCCGATAAATGCCATCTGACCTGAATGTCAGGGAAGCACCCCTGACGCCTGTATTGGCGCTGATCCCGCTCTTACTGAGATTGATGTAGACGCCAGGAATGACCTTGATGCGCTTACGGAACGCCAACGCCATTGATCAGAGGTTCAACCTTGATCAAGTGTGGCGTCATTTCAGGGATGTCGAAACTAACAAGTTCCGACAGGTCAAAAAAATGATCACAACTGCGTTCTTATCCTGTCGAAACACACTGTCGGATTGTGCTATGATTTCAGAAGAGTTTCGGCAGGTCTCTTATGGCGATCTGGGGTTACTGGAGGACCAGCACCACCGAGCAGGACAGCGAACGGCAGCAGAAGTCGCTGAAGGAAGCAGGGTGCGATCGGATTTACGGGGACCAGATCACTGGGACCTCCGCTTATGGAGATCGACCTGAACTGAGCAAGTGCCTGGATGGTCTCCGTGATGGCGACACCCTTGTGATCCACGAACTGGATCGTCTTGGGCGCTCAATGGTCGAAATGCTTGTTCAGGTCAATGGTCTGATCGAACGGGGAATTGCGATCAAGACCTTGGACGGACGCCTGGACACCGCCTCCATGCCTGAGGAGTTAGTCAAGTTGGTGGTGGGCGTGATGGGTTACGCCGCCGAGATGGAACTGAAGGGCATCAAGAAGCGCACTGCTGAAGGCAGAGAGGTCGCCAAGAACAGAGGAGTGAAGTTCGGCAGGAAGAGGAACTACACGCCACAACAGGCGGCAGCAGTGATGGAGATGCGGCAGCGGGGCGATGGATACGGAACCATCGCTTCGGCAATGGGGATGACTGCCTCGATGGTTCGTCGGATCCTTCAGCAGCAGGAGGTGGCGTGATGAGGACACTTCTCCTGTTGCTGCTTCTGCCTCTCATGCCTGCGAAGGCAGAGGAACGAGAGATCCAGTGCCCTGGTCTGACGACCTACGAAATGAGGTTCTGTGCCTTACAGAGTTGGGAACGGTCGAACCAAGCACTGAAGGATCAACTACCCCAAGCGACCTTGGAGAAGTGGAAAGCAGCAACACAGGAGGTCTGTGCCGCTGCCTATGCCCCATACCGACAAGGGACGATCTATCCCCAGATGGTTGTCGGATGCGATGACCGCCTGAACCGAGTTCTATTGGAAGAACTCAAGGGTCTTGGCGGATGAAAGCAGTGCTCCTTGCACTTCTACTAATCGGAGGACCAGCAATGTCATGCACCTGGAAATGGGAAATCACTCTCTATTCAGGCGGCAAGACCTGGAAGGAGGAGATCATCGCCAGCAATAGGCAAGACGCTGAAAGAGCAGCGATAGCTAGGAACCCTCACACCAAGATCATTAGTCGGAATCCTGTTTGCCGTTAGTCCTTCGGTGGAGCAATCACTCTTCCTCATCAAGGATTCCTTGTAGAGCAAACAACTTGTCCTGCTCCTCCTCCCCAACAATCACATGGACTGCTGTGCCACCCGGAAGGGAGTAGTCCTGAGTAAGAACAGCATCAGGATGGACTCCCAAAGAGACCTTCTGACCTTCCAAAAGCATGTAGCAATAAAGGGTCATGCCTGGAAGGGAAGTTGCTTCACATGCTTGAGGGGAGTGGGGGAAGGAGCACTAAAAGCACAAACAACTTTACAGATTTTGGTTCAACTCGGCACACACAATCTCCTGCAGTCAAAATTTCTGAGCGGATATTTTTCAGAAAGTGGATCGGAATATCACTTTTGCCAAGCACTTCCTGTGCAGTTCAAAAGGATCTAACGATTAAGTACAAAGGAATTATCATATCTATCTCAAGGATCAGATCCATAGGTAAAACTCCCTTTATCCTGATTTACTTGCGTTCCTGTTCTCAGCAGATACTCTCCCGTGAAATCAGAAAGGCGTTTATGTCTGGAGGATCAGGGTTCAACCCCTCGCCTGAACAACTCCAAGCAATTATCGACACTGGAATCTGGTGGAATCACAAGGTCCAAGAACTCAGAGATGCTGAGCGGTTCGAAGATGCGTACGCTCTACTTCAAGAGTTTGATGTAATTACATCTCGATCACTGGAAGGCGGTCATTAAAAAGGCACCACCGGAAAGGGAAGTAGCAGTTATGGAGATACGCAAGAGAGGAGGTGGATACGGAAAAATCGCATCGGCGATGGGGATGACAACATCGATGGTTCGTCGGATCATTTAGCAACAGGTGAAGGTGCCGTGCTGAGAGTTCTGCTGGGTATTGCCATTGGCGTCTTCATCTACGCCAACCCAGAGGCAAGACAGATCACTGCTGATCTACTCAGAGCAACAGGAGACGCGCTTGCCCCCGCCTTGGAGGAGAAAACGCTCGAAGATCGAATCAACGAAGTCTTGGTAGGCGACTGAGGGGATGGCAGGAGATCAGTTCCGAGTGGAAGAACTGAACCCCTTTTTGGAATGGCACTTCCACACGACAGCAACGTCTTTGGAGGTCGCCTCTGAAGAAGCAAAGAGGATCGCCAAGATGATCGGAAGGAAAACCCGAGTGCTGAGCGAAGACGGAGAAGTCCTAACTGAGGTGAATCCATGAGAATGCCGTCATTGAGGAGGGACTCATGAGGGCATTAGTCCTTCTGCTGCTGTCAGCAATGCCTGCAAGCGCAGTCCCACTTCCCTTGGTCTGCGAAGTAACCAGTGAAGAGGTCCCCACCATCTCCATTCGCCTGGAAGAGCGAACGCCCACAGCACTCCGAGGAGTGCTAATCCAGGACGACAAACGACTTGGAATCTTTTTGTCCAGCAAACCCAAGCAATACCGCCAAACCACTTGGTCCTTCTTCACCCAGGACGCCGCTAATTCAGGAACTGCTCTGCTGTTTGAGAACGACCTCGTATGGAACCCGCACAAGCGAGTCCCCAAACCTCAGGACGTCAATCGAGTGATTTTTGTTGGGTTGGATAATGCGCTCTTTTTTTGGCGAACAGAGGAGTTCGCTGCCAACCGAGAACTCCTTAGAGCAGCGGCGGGGTTCTGGACCATCTCTGCACAATGCCTCGGTGGTCGGATCGTGCGTAGTTGAAACCACTCCCAATCAATTCGGTATCGCAGGAGCACTCAATTCAGCATTTCTTCCATGAATCTTCGGGGAGCATTGGCACAACTGGGATCTCAACGTCCGTAGGTTGCCCAGATATTGCCTTATCCCTCATGTGCCCGCCTGACCTTTCCAGTCTCAAGTGGGGCGATGACGGTGATTTGTCCCCTCACGACACCCTGAACCTGGTGGAGAGATTGACCAGAGCAGAACAGGAGTCAAAAGGGTCAGACGGAACGACTCTGAACTCGAGTCCCCTGCCGCAGGATTCAGACTCCGCTGATATTCCCTGACACCCGAGGGACCAATGGACACAGCACAAACCGAAGAAACCATCCGCTCTCTCCTAACCGACTTGAAGGAGGACAAGGTTGAGTCACTCCTAGTTCAGTGCGCTGACTGGGGGATCAACGTGCGGATGTTCCTGAACGGAGACATCGTCGAACTGGATTTAATGAAGAACTACGAGGGATATGAAGTGACCTTTGTTGATGACAGAGACAAACAACCTGCTCAGATCGACGAATTACCGGATCTAATCCAACTCCTTCAGGTCTCTTAAATTCAATAGTTTCAGCAAAACAAAACCTCTCACCTCTTATTTTTAAAGACGATATTATAATTAACGCGAATGCATTCCTCCACCAAGTCGTGCTGGGTTATCCGAAATTTCTTGGAGAGTTCCTTCAGCATCGTTTAATGAACGCTATCTATTAATACTTTTGTGGACATATCTGCCTCAAATCAACGACAAGATGGATTGCGGACGGCGATTCCAGAACTCTTTAATTGCCGTCTTATGGAGCTCAGAGCGATCAAGTCCCAGTTCAGAACAAAGTTTGCGCTCAATGGGGACCAAGATTGGTGCCTCTCTCTTAGTTAAGGTCATGCTAAATCTTTGAGTATTTGCTTTCCTTAGCATGTTTGACTGGGGGTTGTAAGGGGTTTAGTTGGCGGTTGATTTATTGGTACTTCCTAGTGGTGGTCTTGCTTTCTCGTCCTCTTGCGGCCTTAAGCGAAGAAGACACCTATATTTTTTGGAACGATTAAATGCGATCCACTTTATGGATTGATCCCTTCGGGATCTGATTCTGTTGTTTTTCATCTTTTTAGAACCTAATTAGACACACCCTTGCGATCAAAGGTCATAAACTTAGTTATGCATTTTAGGAGCTTGACTGACGTCTTGCGTAACAATTGAGATACAAAGAATGAAAGAACATAGAAATTCTTTATCAACCTCCACAAAGGCAATTTTACAGTTTAATTAACATCTAGTCAAGTTTTTATTGACGTCAGAGTTTAATAAAATTAATTGCACTTAATTCTTCGCTCTGCTTATTAGTGACCACTTCCCTGGAGTGATTGCTGCCCGCGCCTTTGCTGCTGTCTTCTCACGCTGGATAAAGCGCAAATAACGCTCCTCCAGCATCTTTGGCGAAGTATGACCGTTGTCCGCAAAATCCCGGATGTATTGCGTGGTCCAGAGTTCTGGGTAGTCCTCCAAGGTCAAGCGGAACGCGGTATGGCGACAGGTGGTCCAATCGATCCCTTTGGTCGAGATTCCTGCCTTCTCACACGCCTTCTTGAGAAGGAAGTTGATTGTCTCTCCAACGTTGCTCTCGTTTTCGCTGCCTTCCGTTCTCTTGATGTGGGGAAAGTTCAACCACCCCTGTGGTTTCCTCTTGAGAATGCGGCGGACGTTCTCCAACGCATCTGGTCGGTAGGCATAGGTGTCGTGCTTATCCCTGTCGCCCTTCGTTTTCTCAAGGAAACAGATGACTTGTGGTTCTCCCGCATCGGTCAGTTGCTCGCTAAACCATTCACTTCTCAACCGAGGAGCATCCTCACTTCGGAGGTAATAGAACCACTCCATGTGGAGCGCGTCATACAAATCAACCCAGTTGCGTGAGTTCTGACGGTTCGTCGGGGTCCAAGGCAGTTCCCGGTATTCCTCCGCCGTCAGGGACTGGCGAGCAGAACCACCAGATAGTTCGGAGGCAATGCGAACCAATTGCTCCCACTCCTGATGGGTGAAGTGCCTCTTCTGACGCACGCTCTTTTTTATCGCCGGAAACTCAGGGCAGGACAGAGCGGGGAAATCTGCCTTCGCCTCTTTGAACAGGTTGCGGATAAGGGTCTTGTATTGCCTTCTGGTCTCTTCTCCTGAATTGCCCTTCGCTTCACAGTTCTCCCTGATGAGACGGAAGAACTCCAAAAAGTCGTTGCTCGTGATCGCCTGAATGCTTTTGACAGTCGCCCAGGGTTGAACGCCGATGCCTGTGGTCCCGTTCCAAAGATTCCGCTTGTCGCTCAACCAACGACTTCGGTTGTTCCGTAGTTCCAGTTCCGCCTTGGCATACCAACGCTCCCAATAGACCGAAAGAGCGTGTTGCTTCTCCACTTCCCGCACTTGGGACTGTGAGAGGAGGTCCTGCCACTTCTTTTGAGAGGCAGCAACCGCGACCTTTGCTGCTTCCCAGGGGTCGGTGGTCCCGCAAGTCCCTTCTATATAGATGCGCTTTCCCCGCCCCCGATTGGTTTTGCCAGCAAACGGACGAGGGTCATCTGCTTTCTCCGGCAGGAAGCGCCACTGGAGGTTCTTGGTCTTTCTGCTGTTCGCGCTGGGGTTCTGACGGACGACCGATAGAGAGGTGTGGGGGATGTTCCCTTTGCCCCCCAAGTCGCGCACCACGTTGAGGGTGTGAAGGGTGCCGTCTATCCATCCCTGTGGCAGCGACCGTCCCATAGAGTTCCCCTACCGAAACACCTTCCAGGAGTGGTTCGGACCTACCGCAAATCATCCCGATGGTATGGGAGCGGTATGGGAGCGGCCCGCAAAACTGTCCAAATAGGGCATTTTTGTATCGTCGCTATACAGATTGAGCGCTTGAAGGGGCAAATTGTCGCAACGCCCCCAGTTCAAATCTGGGTCCTGGCATCACATCGATGCCAAAACTGCCGTGTCATTCATCTCTCCAGATGCAGGCACCGATCGTGTTTTCGACAACGCCGACAGTTTTGCCATGGTGTTCGACCGCACCTGGAAGCGCCTAAGGGGCAGCAACAACCCTGAGCTCAGCCAGGAAGAGCATCTCGAAGCAGTGCTCGAGGCGATGGCCGATCACCCCTTTCTGATCAGTTCCCCCGACATGGCACGCCAGGTGGCGGCCTTCCGGATTCGACTGCTGGAGCTGGCTTGATCAGGCGGAGAGCAGATCGATCTGAGGATCATCCACATATTCCGTGTCATCGCTGAGGGCCTCGTCAGTGAAGGTCTCGTCCTCGACTCGGTCGTCGTCCATCTCCATCTCAGGGGTTTCTGAGAACTCCTGATCGTCCGCTGCTGAATCCCCCTCGGCATGGGAATCAGCATGGAGCGCTACGACCTCGCCTGGGGTCAGACGGTCCCGAAGCATCCGCACCTTCTCTTCGCTGGCCAGGAGCAGTTCACCGGCGTCATCACTGACCGCCGCGATCTCCGCTTCCACCAGCTGCTGGCCCTCAATGTCGGCCAACCGCGTTTCTAGTTCCATCAAACGATCCGCCAGGGTTTCCACCACTTCACTGAGGCTGAGCAGGTGGGTGCACAGCTGTTGCTCGAACGCGGTGCGCGGGGAGGTGATGGTCACCGGGCTGGCCTCGTGTTGAGAAATTTCGCTGATGGTATCGATGCTGAGCTTCATGTCCACGGCCCTGGGAAAAGCCACGACTGGCCTACATTCCCCAGGGCTTTGAGCGATTGAAGAGATGTCCAGGCTGAAGACAGGGCTGAAGGTCAGCGCCTGGGTCGCCGTCTTCATTGTTGCCGTCGTTTATTTGCAGAGATACGGCATTGCTCCGCTGCAAAGCGCCGTGAACGACATGGGCATCTGGGCCCCACTCGGCCTGTTCCTGCTGCGAGGGGGCAGCATCATCCTGCCGGCGCTGCCGAGTTCGGTGTATTCCCTGCTGGCCGGCTCGCTGCTGGGCTTCAAGGCGGGCTATCTCACAATCATTCTGTCGGACCTGGTGTTCTGCAGTGCGGCCTTCTTCATCGCCCGCCGCTGGGGACGCGGACCGGTGAGCCGTCTGGTGGGGGCCAGCGCAATGAAACGCATCGATGGCTTCAGCAAAAACCAGCTGGAAGGCAACTTCTTTTTGATGACCGGCCTGCTGATGACCGGACTGTTTGATTTTCTCAGCTATGCCATCGGGATCAGCCGCACCCACTGGCGTCTTTTTGCTCCAGCCCTGCTGATCAGCGTGCTGATCAGCGATTCGATCCTCGTGGCTGTCGGCGCAGGTGCCGCTCAAGGCGCCAGCCTCACCCTGGGATTGGCACTGCTTGCCATGTTTGCTCTTGCCACCATCACAGGTCTGCTGAAAAAAAAATCCTCAGAAGTGTCCTCCGACAACCACTCCTGACAGGGTCCTTCGGAGGATGACATCCGATCCATGTCGATTCCCACGAACCGCTGTCGGGGTCGAGGAAATTCCTGGACACTGGTTACATTCGAGTTGATCGGCGTTTCTTGATGAGCGCACTGGCAGATCCGAGAATTGCTGTCCTGCAGAACCAGGCCGGCAGCAGCGGTGAGCTGGATCTACCGGTGGGAGAGGGCTGTTTTCGGATCAACCTCCGTGATGAAAACATCGCGCTCTGGCAGGAAACATTGGACCAACACACCACGGCGGACAACCTTCTACTGGCTTGCGAAGAAAGCAATGGGGATCTCAAGGACACCCGCCTGACCTGGGTGGTGGGATCTGCCATCCGTACAGCGACAGCCTCAAGCCCAGACGCCGTCGGCTGGCTTTTGTCGCAGTTGGGGGTACCAACAGATCTCACGGAAGCAGCCATCACCCGTTGCCCTGGGTTGGGGGACGACCTGGTGTGGGCCTTCTACCTGGAACGCCACGGCTGGCTGATCGCCACACCGGTGGCCAGCGTCAACCCTTGAACTTCCAGAACATCGACTTCAAGACCCTGGTGCAGACCGCACAGGTTCAAGGGCTGAGCATCAACCAAGATTTGCCGCAGGCGACGCGCAACATTCTTGAGCGTGCGGATCAAGCCCAACGCCAGCTCACGACCGATGAGCTGGCCACGATCTGCCAGCTCTCCGGCATGGATGACTCGCTCCCCGGCAGCCTGATCCATCGGTCGGATCAACTGGTAAACCAAGCACGGGGACATCTGCTTGAAACCCAGCCGCATCTGGTGCAACCGGGCGGGGCTCTCTACCCGCAGGACAGAGCAGATGCCTGCTGGCGCGACTGCTGGAATTTTCTACGCGTAATCAGCTACGCGGTGGCCTGCGACCAGAGCTGCTTTACAAACCCGAGCGGCATGGCCGCCCTTAGGGAGCTGTACAGACGAATGAACGTTCCCATCGAGGGGATGAACATCGCCCTCGGTCAGCTCAAAGAGAAGGCCCTAGAAGGGGTCTCGCGATCGAACGACCGTCAGTTGATCCGCGACTGCTTCCAGCACCTACACGCCGAGCTCAACAAATCTGCAGTTAAGAGCTGATAAGCGCCACCACCAAAATTTTTTGATCAAGAGAGGATTACGCCCAAGTATTTCTACTCACGGAGCACCCCATGGCCATCCCGCTTCTTGGGTACCCGCTCAACACCCAAAACGGTCGCGTTAGCAACCTGGCCGGCGACAACAGCACCATCAAGCCCCAAACGTATGCCTCCTCTGCAGCGGGCGATGACAGCGCCAGAACAGAGATGGACAGCTTGATTGAACAGGCCTATCGCCAAGTTTTCTTCCATGCGATGCGCAGTGATCGCGAACCGTTCCTGGAATCACAGCTCCGGAGCGGCAACATCACGGTTCGGGATTTCATCCGAGGTCTGCTGCTGTCGGAACGCTTCCAGCAGGGCTACTACCAGTGCAACTCGAATTACCGGATGGTGGATCAGGTGGTGGGACGCGTGCTTGGGCGCCCGACCCATGGCGACGCCGAACGCCGGGCCTGGTCGATCGTGATCGGAGAGAAGGGCTTTACCGCCTTCGTCGACGCCCTGCTCGACAGCCCTGAATACATGAACTGCTTCGGGTACGACCTGGTCCCTCAGCAACGTTCACGCGTTCTGCCCGGGCGGCCCCTTGGGGAAATCCCGATCTACCAACAATTCCCGCGCTACGGAACCGACTGGCGCGACGCCCTTCAAGATCGGGCGCCTATCCATCAAGGTGCGCAGTTAGAGCGACTGGAGGTTGCTGCCACTTGGGTCAACGAGGAACCCCCTGCTTTGGCTCTCAAGCTCTGGCTCGGCCTTTTTGCCATCGGTGGATTCGAAATCGTGCGGGTGCTCCTTACCATCGTTGTCGCGATGCTGCGCAACTGAGATGTCGATGCCCAAATCTGGGGCTCTAAATCTGCGTGAGTGGACAGCACCCGAAACGTGCGGAGCAACAAGCTCAGCCACAAATCCAGTCGATGCTCGAGGGGCTGACTGGAGCGGTCAGGACTTGGGAGAACTCGACCTAAGAAACGCCAAGCTTTGTCGCTGTGATCTGCGCGGCACAAACCTCAGCCAGTGCCAACTCGAAGGCGCTGATCTACGCCTGGCCCGTTACGACCAGACCACCCTGGTGCCTGAGGGCTTCGCGCTGAACACAAGCGGTGCCGTCGGCCCCGGGGCGAAGCTGAATGGGGCTTTTCTCAACAGCACAGATCTGCGCGGGATGGACCTCAGGGGGAGCATGTTGATGGGCGCCTATCTGAGTGGCTCAGACCTGAGTGGAGCTTTGCTCGATGGCGTTTCCTTAGCAGGCGCAGACCTGCGATCAGCCACGTTTCGCGGAGCCATGTGCCGGGGGACCCGATTCGGAACCTGCGAGATGGACATGGCCGATCTTCGCGGCGCCAACCTTGAGGGGGCAGCTCTGGAAACCGTGACTTCGATTCGCGGGGCGGACTTTTCGCTCTGCACCGGGCTGGAGGATCAAATTGGTGCTCTTCTCAGTCGATCCGTCCAAGAACTCGACTGCTGGAATCCGATGACACGCTCCACGACAAGGGCGAGCCTTGAGTCCCTGATCAAGGGGCAAGGGCAGGGCGCCTAAAGCGAGCCATTTGCATCCAAACTTTTCCTACAGAACCCGCCGAGATCCCCGTCACGGCAGAGGAATCAGTCCGTGACGCAACAGTCGGACACAATTGATTGAGGTTTATAAAGAATGCTCTTCGGGCGTGAGCTTCTGAAGGACTATTAGTCGAACCACTGCGTGTGAATTCATGCCTTTCGGTCCAGCCTCGCTTCTAGGGGTCGAACGCTTCTCTGAAGAGAGTGAAGCCCCTCTCGAGCTGATCCCAGGCGATGAGGACGCCAGGAAAGAACAGATCATCCGAGCCGTTTACAAGCAAGTGCTTGGTAACGCTTATGTGATGGACAGCGAGCGGCAGATCGTCGAAGAGTCGCAGTTCAAGCTCGGTGAAATCAGCGTCCGTGAACTTGTGGGTCGCATTGCCAAAAGCGACCTGTACCGCAGCCGCTTCTTTGATAATTGCGCGCGATACCGCTACATCGAGCTGGCCTTCCGCCATCTTCTCGGTCGCGCACCTGCTGACTACGCGGAAATGCGTGAGCACGCCGATCGCCTAGATAGCCAAGGTTATGAGGCTGATATCGACAGCTTCCTGAACAGCGCGGAATACCAAAACACCTTCGGCGAATGGACGGTCCCCTATCAGCGGGGCTGGAAGACCGAAAGCTGTGCCACCTTGCAGGAATTCACCTGGAGCTTCCAGTTGCTGCGAGGCAACAGCAGCAGCAGCCTCAAGGGTGATCTGGCAGGCAATAGGAGCAAGCTGGGTGGTTCGGCATATCTGAACCGAGCCATCGCAGTGGTTCCCCCATCCTCCAAAGAGACCGCTGGCTGGAGTTTCCGTCCCTCAACCAACCTTCAGGATGCACCCACACGTCTTGGGGTTGGTGCAGGCGATCAAGGCATCACGTATCGGGTCGAAGTCACGGCTTACAAAGCCAACAATGTGAGGCGGATTTCCCGCTACACCCGAAGCAATCGCATCTTCTACGTGCCGTTCGACAAGCTCTCAGAGCAGTTCAAACGCATCCATAACGAAGGCGGCAAAATCGCCAGCATTACGCCGGTGACTTAAGCCACATCCGAATTCCTCTCGACGCTCACGACCACCTCTCCCCTCACCACAACAATGGCCAGCACGCAATCTTCCCTTGGTTTCGGCGCAACAAACAAGTGGAATGATCCCGTTCGCTTCCAGCGCAAGGGAGTAGACCAAACCGCTGCCCTCACCATTGGTGAGTTCCTGAAGCAATCGTGTGATCAGATGGCGATTGGGGTTGGTCCCCGGAGTCACGCTGACTGCCCCCATCGCGTCACAAGCGAGTGCTACAGCCCAGAAGATGTGGCGTCACTGGAAACGGTGATCAGTGCTTCATATCGACAGGTTTTTGGCAACGCCCATGTGATGGATTTCGAGCGTTGCTCGGAATTGGAAGCTCAGCTTCGGGACGGTCGTTTGACCGTGCGCGAATTCGTTCGTGGTCTGGCCAAGTCCAGCTTCTACAAAGACCGTTTCTTCAGAAGCGTTGCCCCACAGCGGGGTGTCGAGCTGACGTTCAAGCACCTATTGGGCCGAGCACCTGAAACACAGGCCGAGATCTCAGCGAAAATCGCCCTGCAGGCAGAACACGGTCACGACGGCCTTGTCGACAGCATTGTCGACTCTGCGGAGTACCTCGAGGTCTTCGGAAGCGACGTGGTGCCCTATGCCCGTTCATGGTCTTCACCCGCTGACCTATCGACAGCTGCCTTCCCGATGCTGGCCGCACTTCAAAAAAGTTTTGCTGGCAGTGATAGTGCCCGCGGTGCAGGTCCGGCGCTAACGCGCAGCCTTGCCAATGGCGTGGCTCCCCGGATCAGCCTGCCAAGTCAGCCGGTTGGCTTGCGTCCATCGTCTGGAAGTTACACCTCCACGCAATTCAGCTCCAAGACACCTGGAATCACTTCAGGCAAAGACTCTGGACCCATGCGTGGGGATGTGTATGTCACCTTCGGTCTTGGCCAGCGGGAGCAAGAGACCTACCAACGTTGTCCTGGTGATGGCCCCGATCAACTCGCAGCACTCATTCGTTCCACTTACAAGCAAGTGATGGGCAACCCCCATCTGATGGAGTTCGAACGGGTGGGTTCCGCGGAGAGCAAATTCATCGACGGCTACCTGAGCACACGTGAATTCGTTCGTGCCGTTGGCCTGTCAGCCGAATACAAGCGCCGCTTCTTCGAAACGAGTGCGCCCTATCGATTCATCGAGCTGAACTTTAAACATTTCCTGGGAAGAGCTCCACAGTCCCAAGCCGAAATCAGCGAGCACACCAAGATCCTCGCCGAAGGTGGCTACGAGGCTGAAATCTCCAGCTACGTCGATAGCGCCGAATACCAGAACACCTTTGGTGAAGACACAGTTCCATACGCACGAATCCTCACCGAAAGCGGCCGTTCTCAGGTTGACTTCAACCGTCAACTGAGCCTGGCCGAAGGTTTTGCGGCGAGCGATACGGTCCTCGGCAGCTCCGCTTTGGTGAGTTCGGTGGCCACAGGCCTGGCTCCCAGCGGCTGGAGCAAAACCACCAGCCGGGCAAACCGCACCGGCACCCAATCAGGCGCACCCGATCCGACCAAGAAGCGTTTCCGCATTGTTGTTGCTTCTCAGGCAGCTCGTTCACGTCAACGGACAGCTGGTAACAGCTACGTCGTGTCCGGAAAGGACATGAGCAGCCAAATGAAGTACATCCATGCACGCGGAGGCAAGATCGTTTCCATCACTGAGGTGATGTAAAAGCATTCCATTGCTGCAACTGAGAGCTGCTTCATAAAGAAACAGCTCTCTCACATCACCTTTTAATCAGATCCCCATGACTGAGCCAACAACTCTTTCCTCAGCTGCCAATGTCGACACAGCACATGCGGCAGATGTGATTCGCCAAGCCTACCGCCAGGTTTTTGGAAATCGACACTTGATGGAACTCGACGTGAACCCCTCCATTGAGGCGTTGTTCATCAATGGGGATTTGACAGTTCAAGGACTGGTAACGGCTCTCGCACAATCGGAAACCTATAAAAAGCTTTTTCTAGAAAGCAATAGCCCCTACCGGTTTGTTGAGCTGAACTTCAAACATCTTTTAGGCCGTCCTCCCCGTGACCAAGCTGAATTGATGAGCCACGTTCGGCTTTTGCAGGAAGAAGGGTATGAAACAGAAATGGCGAGTTACACCTACAGCGATGAATACCTATCTGCTTTTGGCATCGACCAAGTGCCATACAATCGTTCCACTCAGACCGTAGTTGGAGGAAGCCCGCTCTTCTTCACACGGGCAAAAGCTTTGAATTCCGGTTATGCCGGATACGACAACGCAGAAACAGATTCCAAACTCTTGAATAGTCTGTGTACTAACAGTTCACCAAAGGCACAAGATCTTAGAGGTGTTGGTAATGCAAGCTCCTTGGCCATCAACTGGACATCCCGCCGCCAAGTAGGCGCCAATCGCCGCGCTGTGCAGAAATCGGTGGTGACCCAAACATCCATGTCAGCCACGATCAAATCAATTCTTGCGCAGGGAGGTCAGATCCTTTCTATTGCGAAGGCTAACTCCTTTTGATCATTCCGAAATTATCGATGGCTCATCAGTGATGATGGGTAGATAATCGAAATCCCAGTCATGGTGGCCATTAGGTCACCAAAGGTACGTCAAACAAACTCTCTAAACATGCCTATCCTGCGCCCACCCTCCAGCGAGCACCCAAACAGCAACACCACATTCCTCCAGTCAGTTGCGTCAACACCCATGGCAATGTCCATGATGGTCGACTCGATGGTTAACATGATGCACATCAACCGTCCTTCACTGGATGAGCTCAACGCAGGAAACAGCACAAGTTCGCATGACGATTGAGCAATTTGTTGCTCAAAGTTTAGGCAAATGGCGCTCAATGAGATCGGGGCATTCTCTAGCCTTCCAGCAGTTTGAAGAAGTTCTTAGCGAAGTTGTCATTGAAGAACTCAGCAAAGAGGATCCAGGAGTCAAACAACTGCTTGAGTCGTCTTTAGCGAAGGAACAAGATAAATGCTCAATTTCGTCACCCTTCAAAATGAAATGGTGCGCTGAAAGTGACTGGGAACCCGACGACCCTTCAGAAGTATCATCAGGATCTTGCATTATTGTTCCACTCGCCAAAGATAAATCTTCGGGAACATTAATAAGAAGTGTTGGCTATGCAGAATCTGAGTCCGCAATCTCTGAATATAGTTTTCTAGACGATGGTACATTTACCCTCACGACAGAGTATGAGCAATCAATTGCGGAAGAAAGAATTTGGTTTGTGTCGGAAAACGTCCGCTGCAGGTCATCAGTCTTGAGAACATCAGCAGGATCAGGCATACTTCAAACTTCATTTGCCTCAGAAGTCCGGCGCATTAATGCATAGATCAAAAAGATGAGCAAGAATTCAGCCTTTGCCGAGTTCGCCAAAACTCTCGCGGGCGTGTACGACAACATCGAACAGTCGCAAGAAAATCCCAAGGATTTTGCACGCATCAATATCTTCTTTCGACCATTGCCTTGGCATATTTTCAAAGGGCCTGGATTTTATTCTGAGCAGTGCTATGACTATGCCCCATGGGATCCCTATCGACAGGGAATTCATCGGGTAACAGCAAATAGAGATACATTTATAGTAGAGAACTATGGCTTCACAAACCCAAGAAGATTAGCGGGAGCTGGTCGGGATCCAGAAATCATGAATGCAATCGATACTGCAAGCCTAAAAGAACGGTGTGGATGTGCGATGCACTTTCAAAGCCAAGGAGAAGGAAAGTACATTGGCAAAGTTGAACCAGGGAAAAAATGTTTGGTTCCAAGAGATGGGAAGATCACATATCTTGTCAGTGAAGTCGAAGTGGATCAAGACAATTGGATTAGTCGGGATCGTGGGTATGACCCCAAAACAGACGAACAGATTTGGGGCTCAGAACACGGTCTCCTAAAATTCAAGAGGATCAAGAGCTTCTCCAAAGAAATTAATGATGAGTGGCTAGATTCGAAAGCCTGAAATGGAAGATATTAAAAAACAAATGAAATCCTGGATACGCTCACAGCATCTAATATGCGTTGGCACAGACTTTATCTTCGAAACAGTTGATCAAACTCAACTTGATAAGTTTGAAGCCTCTATGCAAGCAATTGGGGGAAGAATTAGAACAGTCAAAGCAATTGGAAATTGGCCGATGGGACCAAGACGATCATTCAAAATACTGCAAGCAACAGCAAGCGTGCCCAGGCCAGGAGGAGAAGATCTTGTCACTTATTGGGCGAAAAAAGGCAGTAAAACGACAAGATACTCAGAAATCAATTCTTGAATAGAAATTTATTCTTCAAACCAGCCCATCCAGGTGTCTTGACTAAAATCAGTATGTTTACTCCATTTTCTCAAAATAGCAGAGGAATCAATATCAAAACCATTGGCAGCAGCGATCTCAATGACTTGATCTTGATTAAGGGCAGCCTTAATTTGAGCTTTTAGATCTGGATTTTGACGAACTAAAGCAATAAAAGCCTCTAGGACTTGGTCTTGATTTGCACTAAGAGCGGAACCGGTCATTAAAGGCCATCAAAATCACAAGAATAATTCTAAACGAAACTTCCATCAGCAGACCGTAAAACTAGGCACCATCCATCAACATGGCTCTCCATGGGGCGATTTTACGAAATGCCCATGACCAGTGATCGTTTGCGATGGCTTGGATCGCCAAGGCTTCAGATTCAGATAAACCAGCTGAATCTGATTCAACATACAGAAGCCAAGCTGTGATTGAAAAAACATAATCACAAGAAGCCGCAAAATCGACGATATCTTGATCTGTCTTGCAAGACTTCAATCCAGTTGCGACAGAATGGTCATAGATAACCGTCTGCACAAAATCATCAATGACAGAAACAGACATCGTCAGCAGCTTTCAATCCAAAGTGCAAAATTTACCTTCGCACAAATCATCTGCAGCACCAAAGGCCCACCAGGACACCGTAATAACCGCCATGGAATATTTTTTTCTAAAGTACCTGAATCAATAGTAATTTTGGGGGGGCTCGTCGCCTGCTCATAAGGAATCAGTGCCGATCCAGTCAATAAAGGCTCAACGCGATTGACAATTAATTTTAATTGGTCCAAATCAACAACAAGGTTCAATTGATCTTGGACATCTGCTGACTTCTGGACAGCTTCAACAAATCTAGGAAGAGCCTGTTCGAGCTCGGGAGAGACTGGCATGATACAAAATTCCCTCTACTTACGATAACAGAGGATGAGAACGTATTCATAAAAGGGCAGGCAAATTAAAGAAGACAATCAACTAGTCATAAATCATCACTGATATTAAGACGTTGATGCTATGGTCAAAGAGATAAAGGAATTTCAACGTCACTGCAGATTCAACAGAATCAGGTCAGCTGCTCTAAAACTGCAGCTCAACACCAGCTGACAGAAAATCCAGGTTTTTCATTGATGACGCTTTAAACATGGCCGAGCGATTCGACAACTTGGTTGAAGGCTTGACAGAGGAGCAGGCCATGGCAGTGATTTTGACTGATCCAGACTCACTCGAGAGGCCCGTTGATAAATACATGGCAGCCACAAGGCTTGGAGCGAGTAACAGCGAAGAATCACTCGATGTGCTGATTAAGGCTGCAGAGCTGGATCCAGAGCATCTTTTTAATCGAATCACGCGACGCAAAGCGATTGACGCCCTTGGCAGACGAAAAAGTCCAAAGGCCCTTCCCTCATTGTTTCGAGCCCTAAAATGCAGTGATGAAGCTGCAGTGATTAATTCTGTAGAAGCGATAACAAAAATCGGGGCACCATTAACAGAAGCAGATCATGAAAAATTATTGGAAGCCCTTGAGGGCGAGGATATTCAAAAGCGAGCTGTCATACAGGCATTTTGTCGTTTAGGGGTCCCCGGAGTCATCAACAGCATCAGCCCCCTCCAGGATGATTCCAATCCCTTGGTGGCTGGTGCGGCAAGGGCATACATGTCGAAAGTTGCTCAACAACCAAAGGGCCTTGATGTCCTCATCCCGCAACTTGTTGATCCAATCGCCGGACGAAGGCGATCTGCCGTAATTGATTTGGGCGATGCAGGTGACGTAACAAGGCTAGAAGCTCTTGTCACAGCTCCTGTGTCGATGTCGTTGCGGGCTAGAAGTGCATTTCAGTTGGTAGATCCTGATAAGAAATGCCTAATACCGGAAGAATATGCAGAACTCATAACACAACTCTTACAAGACAACCCTCAACAACTCAAACTTAGGAAAGAGTGGATTTGTGATATTGAGCCTACGGAGATCGAAAACAACCTTCAACATCGCGATGAAGCACGGCAATACGGTGGTGCTTCAAGCTTGATGTCCATGCCGAGGGCAGAGAGGATGATTTTAATTAACGAAATTAAAGAAAAATTATGGAGTGATTACGTTACGCACTATTACCTAACCGCCGTCGTCAGCCTTCAAGGTTTGGAAGAACGAAGCGATCTAATCAGGCTTGCCTTAGCCGAAACAATCCCTCAGTACACCAAGTCCCGCATTGCTGCTGCATGGGGGTGCCTCCGCTTGGGCCTTGTGGACCAAAAACCTCTCCTAGAGGAGCTTTCAGCCAGTGCCTTCTGGCTACCACTGAAATGGACTTGCCAACGCGTCCTTAAACAGTTGTCATAAAAAGACGACCAGTAAATAAGATGAACTGTCGGACATTGGTTGACGACACGGCCTTACTGATTTCGCCTTTGTCAACTTGTGTGTCCTGACGTCCTCCTTCAGGAAGTCGACCTAGGAAGCAGGGGTAGTGTCATTCGTGATGCGGAATGCATCTCCCCAAACAACGTATTCCACAACCCCCATGCTCGACGCATTCTCCCGGGCTGCTGTCTCGGCCGATTCCAGCGGCTCCTTCATTGGTGGCGGCGAACTGGCTTCTCTGAAGTCCTTCATTGCTGATGGCAACAAGCGCCTGGACGCTGTGAACGCCATCACCTCCAACGCCAGCTGCATCGTGTCTGACGCCGTCGCCGGCATCTGCTGCGAGAACACCGGCCTGACCGCTCCCAACGGTGGTGTGTACACCAACCGCAAAATGGCTGCTTGCCTGCGTGATGGCGAGATCGTTCTGCGCTACGTCTCCTACGCGCTGCTCGCCGGTGACGCTTCCGTGCTGCAGGACCGCTGCCTGAACGGTCTCCGCGAGACCTATGCCGCTCTGGGCGTTCCCACCGGATCCGCCGCACGTGCTGTTGCCATCATGAAGGCCGCTGCTAGCGCCCTGATCACCAACACCAACAGCCAGCCCAAGAAGATGGCTCTGACCTCTGGTGATTGCGCCAGCCTGTCTGGTGAAGCTGCTAGCTACTTCGACATGGTGATCAGCGCCATCAGCTGAGCCAGGTATCGATTTTCTGCACACCTGAAAACCCTTCTTCTTAATCATGAAGTCAGTAATCACCACCGTCGTCGGCGCAGCCGACAGCGCATCCCGCTTCCCCACCGCCTCCGACATGGAGTCCGTCCAGGGCTCCATCCAACGCGCCTCTGCTCGTTTGGAAGCTGCTGAAAAGCTGGCCAGCAACTACGACCAAGTTGCACAGGAAGCTGTTGATGCTGTCTACGCCCAGTACCCCAATGGTGCCACCGGCCGTCAGCCCCGTAAGTGCGCCACCGAAGGCAAAGAGAAGTGCAAGCGTGACTTCGTTCACTACCTGCGTCTGATCAACTACTGCCTGGTCACCGGCGGCACCGGCCCTCTGGATGAGCTGGCCATCAACGGTCAGAAAGAGGTCTACAAGGCCCTCAGCATCGACGCTGGCACCTATGTGGCTGGTTTCTCCCACCTGCGTTCCCGCGGTTGTGCCCCTCGCGACATGAGTGCTCAGGCTCTGACCGCTTACAACCAGCTGCTCGACTACGTGATCAACTCCCTCGGCTGATCATCAGTCAAGCTGAGTGATTTTTTGATCTAAGCAAGGGGTGGGCCAAAAGCCCACCCCTTTTTGTTTTCAAAATCAAAAAACAAGTTCTTGACTTTGAGAGTAAACAATTCTGGAATAACCCAGGAAAATTGGGGCCAGCCAACAAACGATTTAGCCACAATTACAGACGCAACGTTTACTCAAAGTGACATTGAGTGAAATACGAGAGTCAAATTAATGCTCACATTTCACTAAAAATCTCTATAACGCCTACGAGTAACAAAATCTGTTGCTTTAAGCATGTAGGGAATAGTCACCACAATTCACCTCCCCTCACTAAACCATGCTCAGTACACAAACCAGCCCGGCTGGAATGGCTGCTGCTAGCCGCACCAAACCAGCGTCATACGCCATGCCAAGCAAAGCTGGCAAAAACACAGTCCATCGGACTGTTGCTGGTGCCATCGCTGAATTCAAGCGCAACACCTGTTCCCAGATGGGACTTGGTATTGGCCCAAGGCTTCACAGCGAATGTCCCTTTGCAGTGACATTCGACGAGTATCACCCATGCAGCAGTGAAGCACTCGAGCGCACGATCATTGCCGCCTACAGGCAGGTCTACGGAAACCTGCCTCCTACTGAAAACGAGCGTTGCACCTCCCTTGAGGTGCGCTTGATGAACGGAGAAATTACAGTCCGGGACTTTGTTAACGGCCTGGCAAAGTCTCCTTTCTACAAGGAAAATTATTTCCATAGTGTCGCCCCCCAACGTGGGATTGAACTGAACTTCAAACACCTGCTTGGACGGGCACCACTCACTCAAGAGGAAGTTCAAAACAGCATCAAACTTCAAGCAGAAGAGGGATTTGATGCTCTGATCGACAGTCTCACAGATTGCGCAGAATATGCCGAGGTGTTTGGATCGGACATCGTTCCTTACATGCGATCAGGCGATTCCTACGCAGGAATGATGACTAGCTCCTTCAACATGATGCGCGAGCTAGCCGGCACAAAAGTTGCCGTTAGTGACAACGCACAAGGACATCGGAGTCGCACCACGACGCAACTGGCTGCGGCAGCGATCAGCATGACGAAGCCGATCTTTAAGGGTGCACCAACACTGCCTCAACAAAAGTACGGCGGACATCAGCCTCCGAGGAGAACCGGCGCTGCTCCCTTCCGTCCCTTCGGCGTTAAGCCATTGCCATTTTGATGAAGATGAATTAGGCACCAAAATGCCATCACATCTGCCCCCTTTCCAGTAAGGGGGTATTTTTGTGTCCGGCAGCGACACTGAAAAGCCCCACAAGCTGGTAGGTGCCTGATCAGAGTCGCTTAGATTGCGACTCAACGAAGTTGGACGTCCACCGTGCTCCAGGATTTCACCGATATCTCATCAATCAGCGAAAACCAACTCACGGAAGAAGAAGCTCTCCAACTCGCTGATGAGCTCAGTGCAAAATTGAGCGAAGGTGAGCTCCCAAGATCAGATGCAGAATCACTCGAGCGTATGGTCGCCGGACTCGGAGATGCGAGGGGAGCTTTAAGACTCACCTTTGCAAAAAGTCTTGGCGCAGTAGGTGACGAAGCGCTACCCATTCTTTGTAAAGCACTTCGCCAGCACCAAAATGTAATCGTAAGACGAGCATCAGCCAAAACACTCAATTTGATTGGCAACAAGGACGCGTTGCCATATCTGCTTGAAGCCTTTTTAGAAGATGATGACCCAGTTGTTCTCGGTTCATCTGCTGGAGCGATGGCAACCATTGGACCGGATGCCATGGATTCACTGCTTGGAATCCTTAAAAATCCTGACTGCACACCATTTCAGGTTGGCTTGATCAACCTTGCGCTAAGTTTCATCGGTGCCAAAGCACCGGAGGCATTGCTCGAGGCTGCGGATTCAGACGTAGCTGAAGTTCGTGTTGCTGCAATTTCAGCATTGGGAGATCAAATACAGAAGAGTGATGATCTGCGGGCACGAAACAGATTATTTCAAGCGCTCGACGACAGCTCAGCAGAGGTCAGAGCCGAAGCTGTAACCCTAATCGGAAAATCATGTGATGCCGAAGATGTTGAAAATATGCTAAGCAGAAAGCTGGTCGATCAAGACACTCAGGTACGCAAAAACACAGCAATGGCACTAATGAAACTCGAAGCATTTAATGCCATAGAAAGCATAGAAGCAGCAAAGTCAACAGAAAAAGACGAGTCGGTTCAAGCAGTATTTAAAGTTGCTATCAACATACTAAGTAGAGATTTGCAGGAGAAATAGGAAAGCGAATAGAGTATTTAGGGAAACAGCCTTAGAAGAATGCTCAGGCGAGCAAATCATACCTTCGCACTAACACAAAGACAAGAAAGAGCAGGAATTTTGATAGGAAGTGGACACCAAAAAGATAAAAAATAATGATTCAGAAAAACATTAAGCTTCTTACGCGCAATCAAGGAAAAACAATAGAGTATATAGATACGCATCAGAATTTTGCGAAAAAAACGATCGAGCAATTATATTTTTTCCGACACGCTCGAGATGGAAGAGTTTTGCAAGGCACATTTTGAAGAATATCACTCAACATCCAGCTTCGGATGCAATGTCACTCAGTTAAGCACCGGCCTTCTCGAAACGAAGACCACTTGCTCACCAATTCAAGATGTGCATCTTGAAATTTTTAAATCGAACCAAACTCTGCTCTACGAGGAAGAAGCCAACACAAAATCAGTGTCATTCTGCTGGCTAGACACATCACCGACAAACGATACGGAGACACAGTCAATCATTAGCGGCCACCAAATGACAAGAAATAGCATTGCTGGCTTCAATCGGATAAACAAAACAGGAGGAAATATCTGGGACATTGTGGGAGCAAACGAAGAGCTTTGCTGCATGAGCCTGAAATGGAATAAATTACAAGAAAGAATCAACAAGTTGAATGCATTTAATGCCTATGCGAGGCTTGAAGAATGCATTGGAATTGACTCGCATGATCATGCAAGTGCTCAGCTCAAAAAACTATTTGATCGGCATTTTAATGGCAAGCCATCAACGAAACCAAATTCGTTTTACGATCTAGCAATCATATTCCTAGACAACGAAAACAATGAATCAACCTATCATGCACATCGATGCGATTCAACGGATCTAATAGAAGACATGGTTAAACTAATTCACGAAGATAGGGCTGGCATGCCACCAATAACACTTGACGAAATTACTGAATACTTGAATTCAAAAACAGAGCCTCTCAATACTATATGCCAAAAAATCTTTAATATGGATGTAATTGAGCTTGTAAGAAGAGTACGACTGGAACAGACCCGCAAGGCTTTTTTAACTCCATATTCCTCAACAGGCCTCAAAGAGTTTACAAAGAAGAGAACAGCACTTTACTACGGTTTTAAAAACTGGAAAAAATTTGAAGCCTCCTACTCCACATATTTTGGAGAATCACCCAGCCAAACAATAGATCGATCCAATAAGAATTTATATTCATTTAGTGCATGGCAGGGAGAGTAATACATGAAAACATCTATTGAATATCGTGATCCACTGGAGCTCTCTGAAGAGCTTGCAAAACTCGGTCAGCTTACAAAAATAACGCAACTAGAGGGTGGCAGTGGTTTCTATACTATGCAAGCAGCAAATACTAATAAAGTCGCACTTGCAGAAATATCTGCCAACAAAACATTATTGTACGAGGGGTGGGGCAATGGTATAACTATTGATTTCAATTGGATTACGCCAAAAACGAATACTCAAGGGGCCTTTGGCTATTGTGATGGATTTAAGATGACAAGAAATAGCCTGGCTGGATTTGGCACGATTAATTCAGTACCAGGAAATGCATGGGGAAAATACAACAATGAATGCACTAGCACTGGTTGCATGCTTGAAAAGCAGCTGCTATTTGAATTACTCGAAAATTGCAAAGCATATGATGGACTTGAACGACTCACGGGTGATCAGGGGATTTATTGCAATAATAAAGCTCTAAACCAACTTAAGAGATTAGCTGCCAGAGAAGTATCTGCTGGAATTCAGTACCCAGAAAAATATTTTGATCTTGTAATCGCATGTCTAGAAGAACCAATGACTGAGGAAAATAGTCAAAATCCAAAGCATATCGATCAATTAAGAGAAATCATTAATCTTGCACATAGTGAGAAGACCATGGGATCCCCTCTGTCATTGCTTGAAGTATGCAAGTATATAAATACAAGCCAAGCATCATTATATCGTATATGCCAGGAATACTTTGGAATGGGAATCATTGAATTAATGACACAAATTAGACTTGAGGAATCCAGGAGAATTATGCTTAATCAAGACGCTCGTCAGAAATTAAATCTATATTCAATTCGAGATATTGCAATTAAATATGGGTTTAAACATCAAGGGAGATATGCACGGCGCTATTACACTGCCTTCGGAGAACTTCCAAGTCAGACCATAGAAAAGTCGAGAAGGTATAAATTACCCATAAAGTAAATGGCAAAGAGGAATGGTATCTACAACTTACGTAAAACCTCTGCACATGTCCATCGAAGGGGCTCCCAAGTAGATGTCATCAATAAATTCTCAATGTCAGCACGACATTCCAACAAACCCAAGTTTAAACATCCCCAAGTCGCTGCGATTTTTGATTTTGCATACTGCGGAGCTGGCTCCAATAATGATTCCTTCGTTATGAATGATAATTCTTTTACATCAAGCTGAGATACCAAACAATTTACTTGATAGTGAACACCGTAATCGGAGCCATGATTCTCCCAGATGGATTTAATAGACTCTATAAGCCTGGATGCTGGCCAACTAAATAAAGATTTTGCAGCAAAATACTGATGCTCTTCATCTCTATGTCTCAGCAAGTTACAAACTTCTTGAAGATCACTTGGTGTATTAAGATCCTGGGTAAGAAATAAATTACGAGAATCATCCTGCAACATTTGGTTAATCACAATTCTCTGAGATTCTGTTTTAATTTTAGGCGTAATCTTAAATGCACTTTTAGCTCTTAATGGCATTGAAACTGCTACTTTTGAAATAATCGGCAAAAGAGACGGATCACCAGCATCACCAATATCAATAACCGACGAACGTCGATAAATTACGTTGGTATCTTTGAGCTGATTTGCAAGGTGATGCAATTTACTCTTGTCACCTTCAACTCTTATTGAATAAGCTATTGATGCTCCTTTAACCAATAGGTTTTGATTGTTCTGTTGCTGGTGAATCATGCCATCACAGTCGTCCATCTCCAAGCGTGTAAAGCATTGAATTGCAACACGCTTAAGTATATCTGAGCCATCTTTAATGATCTTCAAAAGAGAAGATTTAAACTGTGTATCAAGTGGAATACCAAAATTAATTAGCGTGTCAACAGCATTAACAATAGTCTGCTCATCACGACTACGCATGGCATCATAAATGGTTGGCAGAGTACTAAGATCGCGGCGACGTCCTAGTGCTTCAATAGATTTACGGCGTGTAATAGCATCAAAGATATTGTCTCTATCCCCAGTAGCCGCTACGACTAAGGCATTCAGAGAATCTCGCGAAGAACAGGCTCCCAACCTTGTCGCCGCTATATACTTAACCCCAGGATTATTAAGGGTTCTAACATTTTTAGAAAGCAATTCAATTGCCTGCTGTTCATCCATCCACGAGAATAGATTATCAAATCTCTGCGAACTCGGCACCATGCAACATGCGTATATTCATTTTTAACAGAAGAATTGATTGATCTGCCTAGCTTGGTAAGAAGTGACCTATCTACCCCAAAAATTGATAATTGGTGGATATCTAGCTTAAGAACAATAAACCACTGTAATAAATCAAGAATAGACAAGTAGTCATTGACTTAATTCAAATCAATGACGATTTATCCAATCATCGAATCGCGCCAGGTTCAATTCTTTGTCCACATAGGATCAGCACAAGAGAAGCACGGTGCCATACAAAGTTCTTGATGGCGTGATGAACCCTAAATAAGTCAAACAACTCTGATAAGAAGCGGATAGTTGCTGATAAAATATGGATATGATGCTGATTCCTTCATGTCACGCGCTGAATTCATACGCTTTCTTCAGGTTCTAGAAAAAGACTTAACATTTAGATCGCTTTTCCAAGAAGCGGAGCCCGAGGAAATCCTCAGACTTGCAAATGAACATGGATTTGTCTTTTCGGATGAAATAAAGGGTCGTTTCCTGAATCGGTGGGCAGGAGTTTACTTCTGCCCATTTGCTAATGATGTTGGGAGACTATGCCCCAAGATGGTGCCAGAAGGATTCAGCACACTGCTTCATTATTCACAGACGACTTGCACTAAAGAGGACCAGGTAGAACGTTTTGATTTTCGTGCTGGAGGCTATTACGAAGGGGTAAAAACAGTAAATCGATAGAGAAAATAGGCTATCTCTTTGTGTTTAATAGATTCTGAAGTCGTGCCAACGCAGATTGAGCTGCCTCCTGAATCAAAGGATCGGTATTATTGTTCTGCAGTGACCGTAAAGCATCTTCTGCTAAAGGATTGGGAATATCGGCAAGAGCCTGAGATGCACTAAAAATTAAAGCAACATTTTCACTGCTAAGAGAACTTGCCAGAATCATTATTGCCTCTTCAGACTTAAATTGTTGCTTACCGATCTGACCAAGACACATCAGTGCACCCTGCACGACAACCATATCGGAATCATCTATCCCTTGTTCCAGCATTTCCATGACTGAATCAGGAAACGGCTGATCTGGGAAGTTTTTGAACACCTGCACAAAGGCCTTAGGGCAGCAACGCCTTGCAGTTTGATTCTCTGTTGTTGCATAAAGTTCGATCAAGGGATCAAACGCAGAGCTCCCAAAAAAACCAACACCTTTAACAGCCGCTCTGTAGACCTTAGGATCATGATGACAGAAGAGATCCAATAATCTTGGCAACGCCTCTTCCCGATAGTTCTCAGAAAGAATCAAGCAAGCTTCTTCTTGAATCCTAGGGTTGGGATGCATTAGATCTTCAAACAATGCATCAACTGAAGGAATGTTTGAATCGGCGCTCATTTAAAAGCCTAAATCATTATTGCTCAATATTAGCATTTCAAGTCATGGGGCATGAAGAATTACCACTTAGTTCTCAACCACAATCCTGAATGCTCTGTGCTTTTAGTTGAAGCAAACTGTCGCCATCAGATTCGACAAGCTGTTGTAGTTGACATTGATATCGAAGTTGAAGATACTCGGTTTGATCAGATTGGATCAAGAGGAGGCCTGCATAACGCATATCCCAACTAAGGTTATTCTCTAAAGACAAACAATTATCAAGAAACCAATCGTATTGGCCAGGAAATAGCTTGGCGAATGACAGCAAAGCAGCTGGGGGTGATTTTCTAAATTGAGGCCGCTTATCTGTAATCGCATCTGAGAGAATATTGCGAATATGATGCAATGCCTCGTCTGTCCAACCTTCAACAAGGCCAAATAATCTCATCAAAAAATAGTGTGCACCATAGTCATTGTGAGCTTTATCGTGCCAGCAATTCTCAATAGCATTCCAAATCTCTTGGGAATCACATTTTATTAGTGCCTGCATGGCAAGATAGCAACGACTAAAATCGGGATGGAATAAGCCGTCAATCAGTAGCTCCGTAGGCAAAGGTTCGCCGTAATGATGGAGGACAGTGATCAAACGAGGATCGTCAAACAAAATTTGATCCACCGCTGATAGTGCATCATTATTGGAGAGTTTGTTTGACGGGTTATTCAAAAGAGATCTCACAGCTCGCATGCGAAATGCAGGCGATATTGGTGCTTGCATCAAATCAGACAAAAGCTCAACAGCATTCGCATCGATCACATCCTGCACAGCCGATTGGCGATCCATTTGATTGGAGCCATACAAATGATCTGAAAGATCAGCCAGATGGGATTGATCTCCAGATAGATGAATCATGGCAGCGATGGCGGCACCGCGGACCGAAATCTTCTCATGGGCTATGTGAACAGAAATAGTCGAAATTGCTGATTTAACAGAAAGCTTTGAAAGACTTTGAATTAAGACTCTTTGATTCTGGCTAGCATCATCCAACAAATTAATCATATGTTGGTGCACTTCAGGATCTTGACAATTCAAACGAGACAATGCCCAAGCAGCATTCTCAACCATATACACATCAGAGCTGCCTAAAAAGCTAGCAATTTTGGGCGTAGCCTCTGCAACCCCTAATCGCGCAAGAACTTCTACAGCTTTTCGTTGGGCAAGACCTACTGGTACATCTTCGGAGCACTTATCTAGAAAAGCTAATAACGCTTGGCTTGTTATCGGGCCAGGAAAATTAATCAAATGAGAAACAGCCATATAATAATCACTCTCACTCTCAAGAATATCAACTTCTTTAGACAAGATATCAACTGCTCTCTGTTGATCCAAACCAGCATGAATATTATCGAAAAGACCAGTCATCAGTAATGGTCAACATTCGAATGATTCTACTTGAGGTGCGTAATTCAATGGGGCTTGTCGGGATAAGAAAGTAATAGCAAGCTTGCCATCAGTCGACACCGGAGGCAAAATTCCTCTAAGCCACTACAAAAAATATGGGACCTTTCCCAGGACGATTGATCCATGTTTCCACTGGTGTGATGGACGGGTGCAGGCCCTCAACTTCCCACACAGTGTCCGTTGACACCCGGTTCATGGCGCAATGGATGAAATCTTTTAGAAGTTGCAATACACCGATAACATCTGTTGGCTGGAGCGCAGCAGATCAGCCTTCGATACAAGCACCTAAAAAGCGACCTTCTACATCCAAGGTTCAGAAACTAGTAGAGAAATTAACACCCCAAAAAGACAATATTCCTAACAAGAAAGAAAAAGCTGATTCCGAAAAGCCAGAGGCAAACAAGCGTAAAAGCACCTCTAGCCGCCGTAGGAATCGACGGAAACAAGCCTGATAAAAATCTATGAGGCTCTACGATGAGACTTCAAAAATCGCATCTTCGGATCGCCCAGCTTTAAGAGCCTGCCAGTTGATCGCTTGAAGAAACATGGTTTTATCAGGCGTTTCAACCAAATCAACACCCCAATATCCCTCCTGGAGTGGAGCTCCAGGAGAAGCTTGGGAGTCTTTCCTTCCACCCAATGCCAGGACAAAGTGGTTCATTTCGTGTCCGAGTTGACGACGGTACTCAGACCAAGTTTGCACTAAATTAACAGCCATATCTTGCGGCGACAAATCAGATGATATTGAGAGCTTCCAATGGGGGTGATTAAGAACTTCTGTTGAAGAAATATTTTTTGAAAGAGATTTGAGCTCTTGAGCAAGCAGTTCAAAATCTAATGCAGGGACGAAATCTGATTGAACCTGTAAGTTATGAGATAGAACAAACGTCGTCATTGAAAAACTGCACCTCTACATAATCTAATGGAATTTCAGCTTGTCTGTGATGGGGGAGCATTGGTCTTCCATCTCGCTGACACAAAAAAAGGGGGGAGCAACTGCTCCCCCCTTTCTCTAAAATCTTAAAAAGATCAAGAAAGAGCGTTGATCGCGTAGTCGAGATAGCTCTTGAACTCGTTAAGAGCCTGAGGGCTCATATCGCGAGGAGCACATGCACGATCGCGAGTGTAAGTCAGAGCTTCGATGTAGGCGTTGGTGGGAAGACCCAAGGTGCGATACACCTCACGTGCTCCTGCAATACCCCACTCATCGAGAGGACCAGTACCACCAACGATGAGGCAGTAGTTGATCAAGCGCAGGTAGTGACCGAGGTCGCGGTAGCACTTGTCGACCTTCACTTGGCTATCACCGGCTTCACCGGGTTGCCGCAGATAGGCGTACTTGTTGAAGCAAGCATCACCTGCTTCGCGGGTGACATTGTCCAGACCGGCGGCCAGCTTTTCGGCAGCTTCCAGACGAGCAGCTGCACGCTGGATGTTGCCCTGAACAGCCTCAAGATCGTTCTGGGAAGGGAAGCGACCGGCTGCGTCAGCTGCGGTCACAACAGTGGTGACGACGGATTTCATTTGAGATCCTTAGGTAAGAGGTGCTGAGAAGGTAAGGAGAGAAGACTTGATCGTCCGCAGATCAGCTGATTGCGCCAATCACACGATCGAAGTAAGAACCTGCTTCAGCCACCAGTGCAGAGCAGTCGCCCTGAGTGGTTTCCATCTTGCGGTACTTAGCACCACCGCTGGCAGGAGAGTTGGTCTGACCAATCAGAGCCGTAGCAGCGGATTTCATGATCGCGACCGCACGGGCAGCAGACTGGGTAGGAACACCTAAAGCGATATAGGTTTCCTTGAGGCCATTCAAGCAACGGTCATCCAGCACGGAAGCGTCGCCAGCAAGCAGTGCATAGCTGATGTAGCGAAGCACAATCTCACCATCGCGAAGGCAAGCAGCCATCCGACGGGTGGGATAGCAGTTGCCGCCAGCCTGGATCAGACCTGTGTTTTCGCAGATCATGCCTGTGACTGCATCGGAGACGATGCAGTAGGCGTTGGAAGTAATGGCATTCACAGCGTCCAAACGCTTGTTGCCATCTTGCACGTAGGAGCGGAGGCTAGCGAGATCGCTACCACCAACAGGTGCAGTTTTGGCGTCAGCGCTGACGACTGTGCGGGAGAATGCGTCGAGCATTGGGGGCCAGACAGTTTTGGGGATGCAGTGCTTCGGGAACCGCCGGGTGAATCAGGACTTAAAAGCCCGGAGACCCAAGGGTGGTGGAAGCGCTGACACAGGCTAAACTCAGTTATCAGCAGGGTTCGTCAAACAGACCCCTTTACGCAAAAGTTTGTCACCTTGGGCCAAATACCCCGGTTAGCGCCCTAGGAGTTAGGCCGATCTGAGGGCAATTTCTACTTAATTGACGTAACCCTGAGCAAAGGTTCACAAAAGCCTTGGGTAGGCATCGAGCAGGCTTAGAATCTCTTGGCTCAATCAGAAGTTCATGGACAACGCAGCGTCCGATTTACCTACCCTCGAGGAGTTGCAAGAGTCCATCGATGAATTAGCCGCCTACAGGGAAAGACTTTTTCAAGATGTAGTTGGTTTGGGCAAAAAACTGCGCTTATCTCAGAAGAAAATTGACGCCACTGTTGCAGCACATCCAGAGCTTCAAAGACTCGACGAAGTGATGTCACAGCTTGTTGCACAGAGGAATGCACAGCAGAGTCAGTCTTGAAGAGGCAAAATAATACTTTTCCGGTTCGCCTGTATTAATTAATTTTCTTCAAAGCGCAAATCAATGTTGCAGACACTCTCCCCGCCGATGACAATGGCAGATTTCTTTGAAGCAAGCCGCGGTACTTGGCTAAACAGGCGCGCTGTTCATCACCACGACTATCAAGATGACGAAGCTGCGGATTCCAATCTAGTAATTGAACCATTTAAAGCAGATGACCCAGTCGTCACCAAAATCTGTAATTCTTTGAATATTAAGACCGAATATAGCTCAGGTGGAGCCCGATTTTGGTGGGAAAGCAACATCAAGAAAGGCGTCCGCAACGATGATTACGCTGCAGTAGTCATCGACGTTCCTGACCATAGAGACCCCCGCAAGGGATTTCTACTTAGAGATGTTGGATATGTTGAAAAGCAATCTGTTTTAAGCACTTACAACTTCGCAGACGATGGCGTCGTGACGATCACGACGCGATATGACACCAATATTGGTATTGAACGCTGCTGGTTTGTGACCGATCAAATCAGAATGAGAGTGAGTTCTGTTCAGTGCTTGGATGGTGTCGCAATGACCACATACTGCACCGAGTTTCGGTGCCCTACTGATGCTGAAATTTCAGATATCACCCAGCGGGCACAACACTTGGCCATGGCGTCTTCAACAGATAACGACTGATCACCATGTTTGATCCATTTCTTGAGGAGTTGCTTTCAGGAATCAAAGCCCGGGGCGCAGTACCCATTGAGGTTCCTCATGGACTTGAGCACAATCAATCATCCAAACGCTCCAGCACAATCAAGAGCTGGCTGTGGGACGTGCCTGGCTTTCGGAGGTGGCGCGTTACCCGGTTGGATGCTGGCGACAGCTTGCAGGTCCTGAATTCCGTTGCCTATCCCGAATACACCTACGACCATCCATTAATGGGAGTTGATCTGCTCTGGTTCGGTGCCAAGCAGAAGTTGGTTGCTGTTCTTGATTTCCAACCACTTGTCCAAGACAAAAACTACTTGGAGCGCTACTTCGATGGACTGAAGACACTCAACGCTCAATTTCCGGATCTCAACGGTGAGGAGACCATGCGTTCCTTCGATCCAAATCAATACTTTTCCTCATGGCTGCTGTTCTGCCGGGGCGGAGCAGAACAGGCGACATCATCGCTACCCCCTGCTTTCAGCGCTTTTCTAAAAACCTACTGGGATTTACACGACGAGGCTGTGAAAACCCCTTCTTCCATTAACCCAACAGAAGTGGAAAAACTTCAGAAAAATTATGATATCTACAGTGCAGAGAGAGATCCAGCACATGGTCTATTCACCAGCCATTTCGGAAGTGAATGGTCTGATCGTTTCCTGCACGAATTTCTCTTCCCCGCCAGCCAGCCGACATGACCTTCCCTCTCCGTAAGACGAGTCTTGATCCTGTCCAGATCCCCGGATGGCGCTGGCAGCCTTTTCTCGACACCGCCGTTGCGGCGCTGAGCTCTCTGCAGCCGAATCCTTATCCAATTGCGGAACGATTTCTACAGAAAGAGGGCAGCACAGGATCCAAAGCGAAACCTGTGCCGGTCAGCACTGCAACTTGGGCGTGTTCGACAGAAAAGCTTCGCCAAGTGCGTTGTGCCTGCGTTGAGGCTGGTGCGGCTGCATCGGTGCTCAACTTCGTGATCAATCCCAGCAGTCGTTTTGATATTCCTTTCTTCGGAGCCGATCTGGTAACGCTGCCCAACGGGCACCTGCTCGCTCTGGATTTGCAGCCTGTCGACAAGACAGATCCCGATCACACGGACCCGGTTTGGCAACGGCTGATGCCGTTGTTTGAGCGCTGGCGCGCCGAACTGCCCGATGGGGGGCCCATTCCTGACGAGGCACAGCCATATTTTTCACCTGCCTTTCTCTGGACCAGGATCCCGCTTGGGGCGGAAGGCGATGCGCTGATTGACCGCGTGATCCGTCCGGCTTTTGCGGACTACCTACAGCTCTACCTAGCGCTGGTGGAGGAGGCGCAGCCCGTTAACAATGAGCGTGCTGCACACCTGCTCTCGGGCCAGAAGCGATACACGGCCTACCGCGCCAAGAAAGATCCAGCCCGCGGAATGTTGACGCGGTTTTACGGCAGTGAATGGACCGAGTCTTACATCCACGGCGTGCTGTTTGACCTCGAAGAAGCCACCGCCACTTCCTTGTCGCCGCAAGGGAGTTAAGCATTATGAACAGCTTTCGGGTGGCTCCCGAGCTGTTGGCCAGAATCGCGGGCGACGGGATGAAGGCAATAGCCTTCGACCATCCCTTTCAAGTCTGAGATTCCCGCTCCAGACGTAGTTCACAGGAACAACAACCATGTTCGACGCCTTCACCAAGGTTGTCGCCCAGGCCGATGCCCGGGGACAATTCATCAGCACCAGCGAGATCGACGCCCTCGCTGCCATGGTTTCCGACAGCAACAAGCGTCTGGATGCCGTTAACCGCATCTCCAGCAACGCCTCCAGCATCGTTGCTTCGGCCGCTCGTCAGCTGTTTGCCCAACAGCCTTCTTTGATTTCCCCTGGCGGTAACGCTTACACCTCCCGTCGGATGGCTGCTTGCCTGCGCGACATGGAAATCATCCTGCGTTACGTCACCTACTCCGCTTTCACAGGTGATTCTTCCGTGATGGAAGACCGCTGCCTGAATGGCCTGCGCGAGACCTACTTGGCCCTTGGCACTCCCGGTGCTTCGGTTGCTGCTGGAGTCAACCTGATGAAGGAAACCGCTCTGGCACTCGTCAACGACAAAGCTGGCATCTCAGCTGGTGACTGCGCCTCCCTGAGCAGCGAAATCGGCACCTACTTCGACAAAGCCGCAGCTTCCGTCGCCTGATCGACGCGTTGATTCGACGTCTTACTTCTCCTAACCAATGAAAACCCCTCTCACCGAAGCTGTTGCAGCAGCTGATTCTCAGGGACGTTTCCTGAGCAACACCGAGGTTCAAGCTGCCTCCGGTCGTTTCAATCGCGCCAAGGCCAGCCTAGAAGCTGCCAAAGCTCTGACCAGCAAGGCTGATTCCCTGGTGAACGGAGCGGCTCAAGCCGTTTATACCAAGTTCCCCTACACCACCCAGATGGCTGGGCCGAACTACTCAGCCACCCCCGAAGGCAAAGCCAAGTGCTCCCGTGACGTGGGCTACTACCTGCGCATGATCACCTACTGCCTGGTCGCTGGTGGTACCGGCCCCATGGACGACTACCTGATCGCCGGTCTGGACGAGATCAACCGCACTTTCGAGCTCTCCCCCTCCTGGTATGTGGAAGCTCTGAAGCACATCAAGGCCAACCACGGCCTCAGCGGCGACGCTGCTACGGAAGCCAACAGCTACATCGACTACGCCATCAACGCCCTGATCTGATCAGTTGACGTTGCGTTCCCAGCCCCCCTCGGGGGGCTTTTTTTATTGTTCTTTTTCGGCCCCATCAGAGCGCTGTGATCACCCCCAACGTTCGGCGTTTTCTCAACCTGCTCTGCGGGGAATACAGCAACCAGCAGCAAGCCTTCGACAACCCTCCGCTTTATGCCCACATCTTTCTGAGGTATCGCCCGCTCATACAGCTACGTCCGGGGTCGATCCTGCTAGAGCAGACCTATGCCGTTGATCCGAAGCATCCTTACCGGTTGCGCATGATCCGCGCTGAAGGACAGGCCTCCGGCGCCATCAAGCTTTGGAATCACATCTTCCGAGACCCGGAACGCTTCTCCGGAGCCACGTTTGATCCGCAACTACGCCTTGCCATTCAGGACAGTGACCTGATCAGCGTGGATCAGTGCCACTACCAAGTGCTCGAACAGCCAGACGGATACCACGGTGCCATGGAACCCGGCTGCAAGTGCATCGTGCAACGGAATGGCCAAGACACCGTGCTGGTGAGCAGCTTTCACTTGGAGGGAGACTCCCTCTCGACCCTTGATCGCGGCCATGACCCGGAAACGAATGAGCGCTGCTGGGGCTCGGTGGCAGGCCCATTCCGGTTCAAGCGAACCCAAAGCTGGACGGCCGACATGGCATCAGCCTGGGTGTGATGGAACCGCTGAGTGAAACGCAGGTGATCAAGGACCTCCGCCAGACGGAGGACCCTTCGGCGCAGTACTACGCCGCCTGGTGGCTGGGGAAGATGCGCTGCCAGCACCCTGAGGCCATCCCTCTTCTGCTCAGAGCTCTCGCGGCACTGGATGCCACGCCGATTGATCCAGAGCAACGCGGTGTCGCACTCAACGCGATCCGTGCTCTAGGTCTGCTCAGGGACACGAGAGCAGAAAAACCTCTTCTTGCGCTGCTGCACTCCAACGACTACACCGTGCGGGAGGAGGTGGTCCGCACGCTTGGTGCCATGGGCAGCTGTGAGGCTGTTGAGGGCATCCGCGCTTTGCTGGCCAGTGGATTGGAGGGAGCAGGAGCTGAGCAGCCCTCATCCCCCTTGCTCAACGAACCCTGTGAAGCGCTGCTGGAAGCCCTCGGTGACATTGGTGATGGCAGCAGCAGCAACCTCGCCGTAATTCAGCCGTTCACAGAACACCCTCGGCCGTTGATCCGTTCAGCGGCCTGCCGAGCGCTGCTCCAGCTGACTGGTCTTGATCAGTGGGGTTTGGAACTGAAAAAGCTGCTGAACCATCCAGAACCGTTAGTGCGCCGGGGCGCGCTGCTCGACCTCGGCGCTACCGGCTGGATCGCCGCCGTTGCCTCGATCCGCTCGGCTGCCGTGGAACCCAGCCTCAAGCTGGTTGCACTCCGGGCATTGGCGGAACGTAACGACGAACCCAATGACGTCCTCCATGCAATGGATGGGCTGCTCTGATGACAACCACAGCCTTGGACAAGGCGCTTCAAACGCTCGAGCGGGCCACAAGTACCCCTGAGCTGGTCAAAGCAACGCAAGCCCTTTGTGAACTCAACGACCTTCAAGCCGCCAAGCCGCTTGTGAAGGTGCTGGGGTTCAACAATCCAGCAGTGGCAGCCGTGGCGACACAGGGGCTGATTCAACTGGGACGGGACATCGTTCCAACGCTGTTGGTGAGCCTGGATGCCCGCAATTACGGCGCACGGGCATGGGTGGTGAGGGTAATCGCCGCCTTGCGGGATCCACGGGGTCTTGACCTCCTCGAGCATGCCCTTCAGACCGACATCGCTCCGAGCGTGCGGCGCTCAGCAACCCGCGGCTTGGCGGACTTGGAGCTCAGTGAAGAGGCAGAGCAAGATCAGCTTGAGCGTTGTTTCAAGGGACTGCTCAAAGCAGTGCAAGACGACGAGTGGGTGGTGCGTTACGCAGCGGCCTACGGACTCGAGCAGCGCTTAAACAGCCCGGCTGTATTAGCGCACCTGGCCGAACAAGGCCGAGCCGCCCTGAACCAGCTCGCGTCCGATGCGGAGGGTGCCAGGGTGGTACAGCTGCGGGCTCTGAAAGCCCTCCAACGCCTCAGTGCCGGATGACCCAGAAACTGTTGTTCGTCTGCCTCGGCAATATCTGCCGCTCACCAGCGGCCGAAGGCGTCTTCCTGCATCTGCTTCAAGAGCGTGGCCTCAGTGATCAGTTCGTGGTGGATTCCGCCGGAACAGGCGGATGGCATGTGGGTAATCCGGCGGACCGACGCATGCAGGCTGCAGCCAACCGTCGCGGCATTGAGCTGCCTAGCCGCGCACGACAGATCAGCCTCGACGATTTCTCGAGTTTCGATCTGGTGCTGACCATGGACGACGACAATCTCACGGCCGTCCAAGGACTGGCTCGCGAAGCAGGGCCTCGAGCAACGGCCAGCATCAAGCCAATGCTCAGCTATGCACGGGGATTCTCCGAAACGGAGGTGCCTGATCCCTATTACGGGGGCGAGGCGGGCTTCGAGCATGTGCTCGATCTGCTGGAGGACGCCTGCGCCAACCTGGTCGACGAACTCAGCCCGCCGGCGTAGGCCAGGCTTCTTCGGCCACCCGAGAGCGGAACTGCCCCACCAGGGCATCGATCACAGCCTCAATGCTCATGCCATCGGTCACGAGCTCCACCGCATCCCCCGCCTGCACCAGAGGAGCCTCCTCACGCGTGCTGTCGAGGTGATCCCGTTCGGCGATCTGTGCTTCGAGCTCAGATCGCTCAGGCACCGGGAAGCCCCGCTGCTCCAGATCAAGAGCCCGGCGCCGGGCCCGCTCACCCACCGTCGCCGTAAGGAACACCTTCAGATCAGCATCCGGGAAAACAGCGGTGCCAATGTCGCGGCCCTCTGCCACCAAGCCACCCTTTGCACCCATTGCTTTCTGTTGAGCGGTCAGCGCTTGCCTGACGCAACGGTGCGCGGCCACAGCCGAAACCGAGGCTGTGACGTCCGGCGAGCGAATCGCGTCGCTCACGTCCTGCCCGTTCACCAACACCTGCTGGCCGCCACCAGGCAGCGACCGCAGCTGAAGGTCGAGATCCTTCAACAGCGGTGCTATGGACGCAGCATCCTGGGGGGCCACACCGTTCTGTTGCACCAACCAGGTCACCGACCGGTACATCGCGCCGGTGTCGAGGTAGACCAGCCCCATCTGCTCAGCAAAGGCCCGGGTGACGGTGCTTTTGCCAGCACCGGCAGGGCCATCAATTGCAACAAGAGGCTGGCGGGTCATCAGAAAGACGTGATCGATCAATCGGGTCCTGCCGCAACGCACCGCCGCTGCCAACAGTGAGATGGCCGTTTCAGACCCACAGGGCTGAAGTGTGTACGGGTCGACCCTCTCTACATACTCCACCTCAAGGCCTGCTTCACCGAGGCTCTGGCGCACTGAGGTTTCGGGATCGGTGGGATCGGCACAGCACAACGCCGACGGCAGAGCAGTGGCTTGAGCCCTATCAGCAAAGGAGAGGTACTGGTTGCGGGAGCTCAAGGCAAGACCATCAAGTTCACGAACGGTGGGAACGGCCCGGACTGCTACGTCCATATCGAGATCGGCCACCAGCCGGCGCAGGATCACCAGCTGCTGCCAGTCCTTTTCACCCAGCCAAAGGCAAGACGGCTCCACCAGCTGCAGCAGCCGAGCCACGACCGTGACCACACCATCGAAGTGACCTGGACGGGAGGCTCCACAAAGCTGGGTCTGCAGGTCTGCCGGTGCTGAGCGCGATACCGCTGACTGGACCCCACTTGGATAGATGGCATCGATACTCGGGGCCCAGAGGGCATGAGCGCCAGAGCGTTCGGCTAAAACCCGATCCGCTTCGAGCGTTCGCGGGTAGCGATCAAAATCTTCAGCTGGCCCGAATTGGAGTGGGTTGACGAACACACTCACCAGTACAGGCCCATGTGCCGCAGCGAGGCGAATTAGTTCACCGTGGCCCTGATGAAGCCCCCCCATGGTGGGCACAAATTGCAGGGGTCCACTGAGGTTGACCCGGAAGCTCTCCAGCTCGGGCTGGGTGGACAGAACAATGCAGCTCAGCGCAGCACCTCAAGCTTGACCTGGGCGATTCCAGAGGCAATCAAACCCAGATCAGAGGCAGCGCCATGGCCAAGGTCGATCACTCGGTGATCAATGAAAGGTCCGCGGTCGTTGATACGAATCACGGCCGTACGCCCATTCCAGAGGTTGGTTACGCGCACATTCGTTCCAAAAGGAAGCGTGCGGTGAGCCGCCGTCATCGTGCCGGGCTTGTAGACCTCACCATTAGCGGTGCGGTTGCCATAAAAACCGGGGCCATACCAACTGGCCTCGCCAGTGATGACCTTCACAACTTCAGGCAAGACCTTCAACTTCGGTTTGGGAAGTTCGGCAGCTGGAGGTGCAACGACCGGCTTGCCCTCCGCAGGGAAGAGCGTTGCCTGGAGCTCGGAAGCCTGTGGCTCAGCGATCAGATCAAGGACGTCAATGGGCTCTGTTCCGTTGACCGAGAGGAAATCGCTGGCCACCACCGGTAAGAGTGCCGCACTCCCTGTGATTGCTCCGGAGAGCGTGGTAATCGTCAAAAGGACTCGCATACAGAGCGGCGTGACCAAGACATGGAGCAGAACTCGCAACTCCAGAGACGCAACGAGCCCTAATAGAAGTTAAATGAAAAACAAAAAAATCTGCTCTTGAAAGAAAACTGGCCTCCATTGACCTGACCGGCACTGACACACAAACCCGCTGCTACGCGCAATCCCTGCACCGGCTGGCAGATCAACGCCAGAACGCAAGCTCCCGTACATAAGCCACAAGTAAACATCGGATAAGCACAACCAATCAGATGCTGTGACGACAAGCCAAGGAGCACAGGCTCCGCGGCATTGCAGGATCAGTGCATCGGATTCGTTCCATGGATTACAAGAGCGCTGGAGTTGATGTCGAAGCAGGGCGCGAGTTCGTGCAGCGCATCAAGGGGTCTGTGGAAGCCACTCACCGTCCGGAGGTCATCGGTGGCCTTGGCGGTTTTGGCGGACTGATGCGTCTTCCAGCCGGATTGCGCAAGCCTTTGCTGGTGTCGGGCACCGATGGCGTCGGGACCAAACTGGAGCTAGCCCAGGAGCACGACAGCCATCACGGTGTGGGCATCGACCTGGTGGCGATGTGCGTCAACGACGTGATCACGTCGGGAGCCGCGCCGCTTTTTTTTCTGGATTACATGGCCACCGGCGCCCTAGCGCCATCGGCAATGGCCGAAGTTGTTGAGGGAATCGCCGATGGCTGCAGGCAAAGCGGCTGCGCCCTGCTCGGCGGCGAAACGGCCGAGATGCCAGGATTTTATCCCCAGGGGCGCTACGACCTCGCCGGTTTTTGTGTGGCCGTCGTCGAAGAAGACAAGCTCATTGACGGCCAACGAATCCAGCCTGGCGACAGCGTGATCGGTGTGGCCAGCAGCGGCGTGCACAGCAACGGCTTCAGCCTGGTGCGCAAGGTACTGGAACAGGCCAACGCAAATGCAAACACTGTGTATGGCGCCTACCAGCGCCCCCTGATCGGCGACTTGCTGGCGCCAACAACCCTGTATCCCGACCTGGTGCAGCACCTGCTGCATAGCGGATGCGAGCTCCACGGCATGGCCCACATCACCGGCGGGGGGCTTCCGGAAAACCTTCCGCGCTGCCTGCCGGAGGGCTGCTCTGCGCGCATCGATGCCTCTAGCTGGACGAGGCCACCCCTCTTCCGTTGGCTGCAGGAGGCCGGCGAGATTCCCGAACGGGACCTTTGGCACACGTTCAACCTCGGCATCGGCTTCTGCCTGGTGGTACCGGCGGGGAGCGAAGCCGCTGTGATCGAGCACTGCCGAAGCAAGAACCATCAGGCCTGGGTGATTGGCAACGTGACCTCCAACACCCCAGGCTGCGCCGCTGTTCTCGAAGGTGTGCCCGCCTGATTGCGTCAGTTTCAGACGGGTTTACTGCAGCTGACCGCTGGCCCAGAAGGGATCGAATAGACTGCCAGGATGCACATCGGAGCTTTTTCCGATAGCGGCGCCAATACATCTTTTTTCAATGCCTTTTGATAAGCCCCAGCGCATTACGCGCCGTCGATCGTCTGCAGGTCCAGTTCCTCCAAGACGCCCATTGCCATCAGGCCAAGACAGGCAACAGGGCTACAGGCAGGGCGCACGACCAACATTTCTCACCCTCCGTGATCACGGCAAGGTCTTCGTGGCCGATATGCCCCACCTGTCAGATGGGCAGCTGGCTCACATTTGCAAGGAAGCCCAGGAGGTTTTGGAAAGCCTCGAACGGCGGATTCAAGACATGGAGCAGGAGCTCAGTCATGGTCCTCAGGAGCGCGACACCCTGATCAAGGCTTCCACCAAACGTGACGTCACACGCCGGTTCATCCGCGCCATTCAGGACGAGCAGGAGCATCGCCAGAACAACCCTGCTTTGAGGAGCGCTGCAGGCGAATCGCTCCCGCGCACCTTTTTGGAAGTCGCGCGGCATCGGCTGCCCGGGGCAACCTTTGATTCCTTGTTGCAGGAAGCCCTCGCCGCCTGCGCCCAACAACAGGACACTCCCCCTGCCCCCACTCGCTTGGAACCCTCACAGGACAAAGTCATTCCGATTCGCAATGACGGTGACAGCCTCCCGGTGGTTGTGAGCCCAGCCCCTGAATCCGCCTCAGAGGCCTAAGCACAACACTCAGCGACTCTGAAAGGGATTGGCTGGCATCCGCTCACTGCAACGGAGCCGGGCTTCATCCAACCGCTGACGCTCCTCAAGTGACATCGACCACTGCAGTGCAGCGGCAACATCCCTGGCCTGCTCTGGAGTTCGCAGCCCCGGGATCGGAGTTGTACCACGAGATCTGCACCAGTTCAACGCAACTTGAACCATCGATGCCCCGCGTTCGATCGCGATGGCCTGGATCTCACTACGCAACTCAAGACTGGCCGGAAGCAGGCGCCGAAACAAACGGCCTCTCAACCAAGTGGCAGGACGACTCTCCTCACCCCCGGGCGCACAACCCAGCACGCCGAAAGCCAGAGGGCTGTAGGCCAACACCTCCACATCAAGGTCGCTGCTGACAGCGATCAACTCGCGCAGCTGATCATCCGCAGGCGCCAAAAGCGAACACTGCACCTGAACGCTGCGCAGGGAAACGCCGCGTTCCAACAGACGGCGATGGATCAACACCAGGCGTTGAGGGCCCAGGTTGGACAGCCCCAACTCGTCCACCCGTCCAGCCAGAACAAGCTCAGCCAAACCATCGAGAAGGCCTTTCTCCTGCCAGGGCGCGTAACGCGCCGTACTCCAGTGCAATTGCACGCGCCGCAGCTGCCCCTTGAGCCGCGATCGACTGGCCTCGAAGGCAGCATCAAAGCCCCGACGTCCCCATCGCCAGGGGAATGGGGCCAACTTCGTGGCCACCGTCAACTGGGATCGGCGCAGGGCTGGCAACTCGGCCATGAAGTCGCCAAGCAGCGTTTCACTGCGTCCACTCAGGCTCCCCGTTCCATAAGAATCCGCGGTGTCGATCAAGTTGAGCCCAGAGCTGAGGGCCTGTCGAAACGTGGCACGAAGTCGAGCGTCGTCCCGCTGGGAGTCGTATCCCCAAACCGCCTTGTTACCCCAGGCCCAGGTACCGAAACCGATGCCTTTCAACGGGGCGATGCTGCTTCAAGCCATGATCGCAGTCGACCCGTCCCGCTGCGTGATGACCGCATCCCCCACACAGGAACCTGCGACATCGACCGATCAGGCCGTGGAGGGATCGACCGCAGACGAAGAACGCATCCTCTGCAACCACTGCCGCAGAACTGCCAGCAACGGCATTCGATGCCTGGGCATGTGCGTTGCCGATAGTGATTATTGATGATCCACCTGTGGTTGGCGTCACTGCTGTTGGCCGTTCCGGCGACGGGCATTCCATCGCCAGCCTTTGGGCGTCTGGAGCACAGGCCTGCGCATTGCCGCATCGTCGTCGGGGGTCGTCCTTTGGCCTGCGAACGCCTGCAGATCAACGCCAACGGAAGCCGCGGCCTGCGGCTTCGTTTCATCGGAAACGATCAAGCAACTGGCGGCAGCTACCAGTTGAGCTTCGTCAGCCTTAATGGGGACGAAGGCAGCCCGCTCAGCTGCGACAACTCCGGCTGCCGCTTGGATTCACGCCGCTGGAATGGGACACTGCTCAGCACGTCATGGGTCCGCTTTGACGCCAGGGGACTCCCCACGGGCCTACCGGCAACCCGCACCGCCCAAGGTCGCTGCCGGATTGATGAGGACACCATCAGCTGCGAGAGTCACTCACGCAACGTTGCCGGCATAAGCGCGGAGGCTCAATTGTGATGAGGATTCAAAGGCGGCACCCAGATTCGAACTGGGGATAAAGGATTTGCAATCCTCTGCCTTACCACTTGGCCATGCCGCCGCCCGGGAACAGCTGTCCCCATCGGGGGATCGTATCAGCCATGCCCCTGGCTCTCTGCTGTTTCTCTGCAATGGCCATGGGGAAGATCTGATCACCTTGCGGATCATCCAGGCCGTCCATCGGCGCGCACCTCAACGGCCCCTGACCGTGCTTCCTCTGGTGGGCGCCGGCCGGGTGTTTGATACAGCAGTTCAGCAGGGATGGTTAACACGCTTGGGGCCAAAAGCGGCCCTACCCAGCGGTGGCTTCAGCAACCAAAGCCTAAAAGGTCTACTGGCAGACGTCAGGGCTGGGCTCCCGAGCCTGAGCTGGAGCCAATGGCGGTTGGTGCGCCGCCTGGGGGATGAGCGCCAATCCATCGTTGCCGTCGGCGATTTGCTGCCACTTCTGATGGCCTGGAGCAGTGGCGCTCCCTTCGGCTTCATCGGCACTCCCAAAAGCGACTACACCTGGCTAAGCGGTCCCGGACGGGCCAAAAGCGACTGTTACCACCGGCTCAAAGGCAGTGAGTGGGATCCCTGGGAATGGCGCTTGATGCGCTCGCGGCGCTGTCAACTGGTGGCCATGCGTGATCGGCTCACGGCCCGTGGCTTGCAACGCAAGGGCGTGGGCGCTCTGGCGCCGGGCAATCCGATGATGGATGGCCTTGAAATCCAACCGCTGCCATCAGCCCTGGAACGCTGCCGCCGGGTGCTCTTGCTCTGCGGAAGTCGCATGCCGGAAGCCCAGCGCAACCTGCGGCGCTTGGTACGCAGCGCCATGGCGCTGCCCGGGCGTGTACCGATGGCACTGCTCGTGGCCGTGGGCGCCCAACCCGATGCAGAGGCCCTGAGCGACAGTCTTGAACAACTGGGTTTTCGACGCAGCCTTCCGCCTTCAGACCAACTGGGTGCTGAAGCCTGCTGGGTAAAGGGAGCCTGCCTGGTGCTGATCGGGCGAGGTTGCTTTGACCGATGGGCCGGCTGGGCAGAAGCCGGCATCGCCACCGCCGGAACGGCAACGGAACAATTGGTGGGCCTGGGCATTCCTGCCCTGTCCCTGCCGGGACCAGGGCCGCAGTTCAAGCCGGGCTTCGCCCGCCGTCAGAGCCGCCTGCTGGGGGGAGCCGTTCGTCCGTGCCCTGACGAATCCGAGCTCACCAAACGGCTCGAATACCTCCTGGCTGACCCGGCACTCCGCTCCCAGCTGGGACGGATCGGTACGCAGCGGATGGGGCCAGCAGGGGGAAGCGATCAGCTGGCACGACTGATCCTGGATCGCTTCAACGGATACTGAAGGTCCCCGGTTGGTTGCGATGGCCGCGATTCAGGACCCCACCCTCGTCAAACTTTGTGCCCAGTTGGCCAGTCGGCTGAGCATCAGCCTTGCCAGTGCCCGGCGCCAGGTGGAACAGGCCGCAGCCCGTGAAGGTCACCGCGATGTGGAAGGACGGCGAGCGATGGCTGAATCCATGCTGGCCGCCCTCGACAAGGACAACGGAGGCCACGCCCGTCAGCTGGACGCGTTGCTCGAGAACAGCGAAGGCGACGGCAACTTCATGCTGGAAGACTGAGCTCCAGGCTCAGTGCTCAAAGATCTGGTGAAAACGCAGTCGATCCAACTCAGCAACCACCGGAACACATTGAAAGCAGCGCTGCGCCAGATCCCAACGCCCTTCCCGCCGCAACATCTGCTCCAAGCGCTCTCGGGCTGATAGAAGGTAGCGGACGTCGTTGGCGGCATAGGCCAGCTGGACATCCGTGAGTTCGTCCACCCGGCCCCAGTCACTGCTCTGGGCACCCTTGTCCAGCTCAACACCGACCAATTCCATCACCAGATCCTTAAGGCCATGGCGGGGGGTGTAAGTGCGGCCGAGCCGACTGCCGACCTTGGTGCAGAACACGGGATTCACTGCAATCCCCAAACCGGCCGCAAGCGCTGCCACATCGAAACGGGCGAAGTGAAACACCTTCTCAACGGTGGACGCCTCAAACAGGCGCTTGAGGTTGGGTGCCTCGGTCTGGCCTAGGCCAATGCGGACGCAGGCCACGCGGTCCTCGGCGTCGGCGATCTGAACCAGGCAAAGCCGATCACGCCCATGGATCAGCCCCATCGCTTCAGTGTCAACGGCAAGCCGCGGGGACTGCAGGTAGCGCTCCGTCCAAGCTGCATCGAGATCGCGATCAAAGACGGCGAATTCCGCTGGGGATGACGACTTCTCAGCCATGACTTCAGGAAGGGATGGGGCCAGTGTGGCCAATCGCCTCCAAAGCAAGTCTCAATACTCTCCTCTTGAATCTCGAAATGAGATCGTTTTTGATTGGTGAAGTTATCCCGCGCCTGTGTTCTCTCGCAGAAAGCCTTCGCGCACCTGTCTGGCAGACATCGAGCAGTACTTCCATCAGCCGCCACCGCAATTCCTCGACCTGGAACTGGCTGTCTGCTGGATCCTCGAGTGCTTGCTCAAAGACGACAACTACCCATCCGCACTTCTGCAGAAACTGATCCGGGAGGAGCCACAACTGCGGCTTTCTGAAACCGTCCTGCAACAGGCCCTGGAGTTCCTTGAGCAACAGGGCTCGATCAGCAGTTACACCCAACGCTGCCCGAGTCGCGGGCGGCCCCGGCGCATGCTGCATCTTGAATCCGATGCACGCAGCGAAGCCGAACGACTGATGCAGCCCTGGCGCAGCTGGCTGGACTCCCACCGGTTCGCTTTGAACTAAGCAATGCAGCCTGCGCAAGGCTTAAAAAGGGTTGCCACCACCTGAATGCCATGCCTGCAGGATTCCAATCCACCCTCCTGCTGACTGTTCTGCTGGCGATTGGTCTGGTGTTCTTTCTGCGTGCAGCCAGCAAAGACCGAACCACAGTGGTGGACGTGATGTCCCCCCAACCCCCCATCACCGTGCTCGATGGGCTCAGTACCTGGCTGGAAGACCGCGGTTGGAGCCAAGATGGCGGCGATGCAGAGCGGCAGGTGCTCCGCTTCAAGGGGAAAGTGGCCTCCAGCCAATCCCTAGCCGTGTTGCTGTCAGGACTGGCGGCCATTGGCTCCGCCTGCTTCAGTTTGGTCCTGCGGCAGCTGGCACCTCAACTGCACTGGTGGCCTCTTCTGCTGATCGGCTTGGGCCCTTTGGCAGGCGCCCTCTACACGCGACGAGCAGCTCGCACAGAAGCCCTGGAGCTGCAATTGCTACCGGCCCCCGAGGGAAAGGGCAGCGCCATTCGCCTACGGGCCCATCGGGACGAATTGATCGCCATCGAACTGGAACTGGCTGAGACCCTGCAACTCGCCAGTGATGGGTCCCTGCTCTCCTCCCCGATCTGAACCATGCGTCTGCCGGCCTGGATGCAACGCCGTCGCTTTGCCTCAGGGCTTGCCATCACAGGCCTGTCGCTGGCAACCCTCGCGATGACCAAAGCTGCGGAACAACACAACTGGCTTGGCACACCCGAGGCCAGCAACGAACCAGCAGAGCAACCCGCACCGGAACAGCCAGACCCCTGTCCCTCGCCTGCCACGCCAGACCCCCTGCTGGGTCCACGCACGAAGAAACCCGGGAGCTGGGTCGGCCGTAGCCCTGTTCAAACCAACCTGCCGATCGTCGTTATGGCAGGGCACGCCGACTCCCAGGGCACCGCCAGTCCAGGAACCCCGGGATATGCCGTGGATCAGCAGAAGCGACCGCCGATGCAACCGGGCATTCGCGATGAGCTGTTCTGGAACCGCCAGGTTCAGGCCGCTGTGGTGAGCCAAGGCCAAGCCCGTGGCTTGAACATCCGCGCCTACACCCCTCCTTCCATCAGCATCGCGAACGACGACGACCCCAGCACCAACTGGTCGAAAGCCAAAGTGTTTTCGGAGCGTGGTGAATACGTTCTGGAGATCCATTTCGATGCCTATCAGCCCCATGGCTTCGGCTCCGGTCTGATTCCTGTGCTCGCGAATGTGCGTGAACTGAACCTCGTCGATGAAAGCCTGGCCGAGGCATTTGGGCGCTACCCACGATTTTTCCGAGGAGGCCTTGGCGGTCCGCGTCGCGGCATCGGAATTCTTGAAATCGCCATGCTTAAGCCCCCCCTCGAGACGAACCTGAGAGATCCGAGCTCAAGGGAGCACACGGTGAACTGCCTGGCCGAGCGCGTGGTGAATGCACTCGTCCAAGGCGTCAGTTAGTTGATCGCGCCATGGGGGCGGCAACGCTCATCAAGCGAGTCATCACCGAGCCAATCCTGAGGCTTGGTGAACAGTTCGGTTAGCAGGGACTCCCGTGATCCAGCCTCAGCGGTGTAGCCGTACTCCCAACGCGCCAGCGGGGGAAGAGACATCAAGATCGACTCTGTCCGTCCATTGGTCTGCAGGCCAAAAATCGTGCCGCGGTCCCAAACCAGGTTGAACTCCACATAACGACCCCGGCGATAGAGCTGAAAGTCCCTCTCGCGATCGCCATAGGCCATCGGATGACGCTTCTCCACGATGGGGGCATAGGCCGGAAGGAAGGCTCTGCCGTTGGCCTGCCCCAAGGAGAACAGCTGCTCCCAACTCAACGGGCGTGCTCCCAAACGGGCTGACACCTGAGCCGCAGGACCGGAGGGATCCTGGCCCTTGTAGATCGTGCCGTTGGCATCTTGGTAGTCGTAAAAGATGCCGCCCACGCCGCGGGTTTCATCGCGGTGCTTCAAATAGAAGTACTCATCGCACCAGGGCTTGAATACCTTGTGCAGATCCGGGTGAACCGAATCACAGGCCGCCTGATGGGTGCGATGGAAGTGACGTGCGTCGTCGAGGAAGGGGTAGTAGGGGGTCAGGTCAGCACCCCCGCCAAACCACCACACAGGGCCAGCCTCGAAATAGCGGTAGTTGAGGTGAACCGTCGGGATGTAGGGATTGCGCGGATGCAGCACCATCGAGGTTCCCGTGGCGAACCATGGATGCCCCTTCGCTTCCGGACGCTGCTTGAGAATCGACGGGGGCAGTTCTTCTCCCTGAACCTCAGAGAAATTCACGCCGCCTTGTTCGAAGACGCGGCCCTCACGCATCACCCGGGAGCGCCCCCCACCCCCTTCAGGCCTGACCCAACTTTCTTCAACGAAGCGACCTTCACCATCAAGCGCTTCAAGGCCCGCACAGATTTCGTCCTGCAGCCCCATCACCATCGCCCGGGCCCGCTCTCTGGAATCGCTGGGGGGCAGTTCAAGGGGAGCCTTGCTGACACCCACGTCCTGGCGTCCGAGGACGCGGCGAATCAGGGAGCGAACCATGTGTCAGAGACTGGAGACATCGAAACCTAACCAGGTCACCCCAGACCTGGACAAGCATCCGTCAGGGACTGTCACGGGCGGCGCCCCTAGGATCCAGCTTGCCTTGATGAAACGGATGACCCCGGTCGAGCAGGCCAACCAAGCCCTCCAGCAAGTCAAAGATGCCGGCAGTGGCAAAACGGCCCTGGAGCTCGGCTGGATTGAACAGATCCGCATCACCCCGCCGCGGGCAGTGTTTCGCCTCAGCCTTCCAGGCTTCGCCCAAAGCCAGCGTGACCGCATCGTGGTCGAGGCACGGGGCGCTCTGATGGGGCTCGATGGCATTGAGGACGTGCAGATCGAGATCGGTCAACCGCCAAGCGAGGGAGGTATTGGCCACGCCGGCCATGGTCAGCCGGCTGAACGCCAGTCGATTCCCGGTGTCCGCCAGGTGATTGCGGTGAGCAGCGGCAAGGGCGGTGTCGGCAAAAGCACCGTCGCCGTCAATCTGGCCTGCGCTCTCGCCCAGTCCGGCCTGCGGGTGGGACTCCTTGACGCCGATATTTACGGGCCAAACGCACCCACCATGCTGGGCGTCGCAGACCAAACGCCGGAGGTGCAGGGCAGCGGCGATCAGCAGCGGATCGTCCCGATCGAGACCTGCGGCATCGCCATGGTGTCAATGGGTCTGCTGATCGACGATCACCAACCTGTGATCTGGCGAGGCCCGATGCTCAACGGCATCATTCGGCAGTTCCTGTATCAGGCCGAATGGGGCGAGAGGGACGTTCTCATCGTTGACCTGCCACCCGGCACCGGTGATGCACAACTCTCCCTGGCCCAAGCAGTGCCGATGGCCGGTGTTGTGATCGTGACCACCCCACAACAGGTGTCGCTGCAGGATGCGCGTCGGGGTCTCTCCATGTTCCGGCAGATGGGCATTCCCATCCTCGGCGTGGTGGAAAACATGAGCGCCTTCATACCCCCAGACCGTCCTGACTGCAGCTACGCCCTCTTCGGCAGTGGCGGCGGCGCCCAACTCGCCGCGGACTACGACGTTCCCCTCTTGGCTCAGATCCCCATGGAAATGCCTGTGCAGGAAGGCGGTGACACGGGGCGACCGATCGTGATCAACCGCAGCGACTCCGCCAGCGCCGCCGAGTTCAAGGGCCTCGCTGAAGCTGTGCTCAAGGCCGTCACCCAGCCCGTCTGACGATGTTCAGCCGACGTGACCGCCGCAGATCGCACCGGGAGTGGGTGCTCTGGGGTGTTCCGCTCGGCATGATCACCATCTCAGGGGTGCTGATCGCCAGCACCCAACGCCAGGCAGACTATGCCGACTGGTATCACCACTGGATCACCGCGGCATTCGGAGTGCTGCTGGCGCTGGGACTGGAGCGGCTGCCCCTGCAGCGTCTCCGACCTCTTTTGATGACCGTCTACGCCCTCACAGTAATCAGCCTTGTGGCGGTGCGCGTGATTGGAACCACAGCGCTGGGCGCCCAACGCTGGATCAGCATTGGCGGGGTTCATGTTCAGCCATCGGAATTCGCCAAGATCGCGGCGATCCTGCTCGTGGCAGCGGTGTTGTCGCGACACCCGGTGGAACGACCGATTGATCTGATACGCCCGCTCGGGGTGATTGCGGTGCCTTGGCTGCTGGTGTTCATCCAGCCTGATCTCGGCACATCGCTCGTGTTCGGCGCCCTGATGCTCACGATGCTCTATTGGTCGGGGATGCCGATCGAATGGGTGATTCTGTTGTTATCACCCCTGATGACAGCCCTGCTCTCAGGCCTTCTCCCCTGGGCCATGGGCCTCTGGATCCCGCTGATGGTGGTTCTTGCATACCGCTCCCTGCCCTGGAAACGGCTGGCGGCGACAGCCACCCTGGCTGTTCACGGCGCCATGGCGGCTGTGACGCCATGGCTCTGGATGAATGGTCTGAAGGATTATCAACGGGACCGTTTGGTGCTGTTCCTCGACCCCAGTCAGGATCCATTGGGCGGGGGCTATCACCTGCTCCAGAGCACCGTGGGCATTGGTTCAGGCGGCGTCTTGGGCACAGGTCTTCTTCAAGGACAACTGACCAAACTTCGTTTCATCCCTGAACAGCACACCGATTTCATCTTCAGCGCCCTGGGCGAGGAAACCGGATTTGTTGGCTGTCTTCTGGTGGTTCTTGGCTTCGCCGCCTTGATGGCACGGTTGCTCCAGATCGCGCGCAATGCCCGCACCGACTTCGAATCACTCGTGGTGATCGGGATCGGCACGATGCTGATGTTCCAGGTGGTGGTCAACATCTTCATGACCATCGGCCTGGGCCCCGTCACAGGAATCCCCCTGCCCTTCCTCAGTTATGGGCGCTCAGCCATGGTGGTGAACTTCATCGCGCTCGGCCTCTGCCTTTCGGTGGTCCGGCAAAGCCGTCGCTCCTTCGCGCAACTCCGTTGACCGGGCCATCCTTCACCGACCTGCGGCAACGACTGGCGCAGGACGTGCCCCAAGGCCGCTGCGATGAGATTGGTGTCCGGCGGCTTTGGTGGGCTGCTCTGGAAACCCTGCAACAGAATCTGCTCGAGCAGGGCATTGAAGGCGGGATCTGGCTGGCTGCACCCCTGCCGGCTCTCTACGAACCGGAGTTGCTCAAACATCTGCAGGGATGGGTGTGGGCTCCAGATCAACTGGACCAACTGAGTCCGCATCCAACGGCACTGCCGGGGCGGTCCAGCAGCGATGAGCACGGCCCCCTGCGGGGTTTTCAACGCTTGTCCCTGCGCCCCGATGACGGGGATGACCCCCTGCTGCTGGTGATCACGCCCGAGGTCCAGGTGGCCCTTGCCCTGCATGGACCAGTCCAGAAGCGTCAGCTGCTGATGCGTTGCGACCCAGCAACGCTCAGTGATGTTCTGGTTCAGCTGGGGCGGCGGCTGGAGCACCAGTCACCAGCCCAGGCCGAGCAGCTGCGCAAGGCACTCGAATCAATCGGCTCCCTCCAGAGCAATGGAGCCTGGTCAGAACAGTTCTGGCCGCGGCTCACCGAGCGGCTCACCGGCACAGCCCCCGGGCTGATGCTGCAACCCATCCAGGCTGAGCGCCCACCGGAAGCTCCCAGCCATGGAGATCTGAATTTGCTGGAAGCGATCACCCATGAGGTGCGAACACCTCTGGCAACGATCAGAACACTGATCCGGTCTTTGCTGCGGCGAAAGGATCTGGCCGATGTCGTTGTGAATCGCTTGCGGCAGATCGATGTGGAATGCAGCGAGCAGATCGACCGATTTGGCCTGATCTTCCATGCCGCTGAACTGCAACGGGAACCCAATGAAGCCAATCTGGCCCGCACGGATTTGCAGGCCATGCTGAGCGCCCTTGCGCCCAGCTGGACGGAGCAGCTGGATCGTCGCGGGATCGCCCTGGAACTAGATCTCACCGCTGACCTCCCGGCCATCCTCAGTGACTCCCGGCGACTGGAACCGATGCTCGGAGGTCTGATCGACCGCAGCACCAGGGGACTCCCCTCCGGCAGTCAGCTCACCCTTCACCTCCAGGCAGCGGGTCCGCGGGTGAAGCTTCAACTGCATGTGGAGCATCCCGACAGGAGCCAGACCGCGGAGGCCGGCCCGGCTCCCCAGCGCGAGGACGTGGGGACCGTCCTGAGCTGGGATCCCAGCACCGGAAGCCTGCAATTAAGCCAGGATGCGACCCGGCAGATGATGGCCAGCCTGGGGGGCCGCTATCAGCCCAGGCGAGACCGCGACATCACCATTTTCTTCCCGGTGCACATCCCCGGAGAGTGATTGGTTTGTTGACGGGTGTGAAGCTTGCTTTCGGAGGTCAAAACAGGCACCAATGACGGTGCTACTTTCCAGCCATAACGGCTCTTGTGGATTTTTTCAGCCATGGCAGCAACGGCGTTGAACGGTCAACTTCCCCAGCACATCGCCAGTACGGGCGGCCTTCTTAATTCAGCGGAGACCGAAGAGAAATACGCGATCACCTGGACCAGCAAGACTGAGCAGGCTTTTGAGCTCCCCACAGGTGGCGCCGCTCTGATGAATTCAGGCGAAAACCTGATGTATTTCGCTCGCAAGGAACAGTGCCTCGCCCTCGGCACCCAGCTGCGCACGAAGTTCAAGCCCCGGATCGAGGACTACAAGATCTACCGCATTTTCCCCGGTGGTGACACTGAGTTCCTGCATCCCAAGGATGGTGTGTTCTCCGAGAAGGTGAACGAAGGTCGCACCATGGTGGGCCACAACCCCCGTCGCATTGGCCAAAACGTCAACCCCGCCAATATCAAGTTCAGCGGCCGCAACACCTTCGACGCCTGATTCCTTATCGCAGCCGAGACCCCGGAGATCATGATCTCCGGGGTCTCGGCTGCGATGATCAGGTCATGTTCAGTCCCGATCGCGACGCCTTTCATCAGGCAGTTTGTAGTGGTGCCAACCTGATTCCTCTGGCTCAGAGCTGGCCCGCAGATCTTGAAACACCCCTCACCACCTGGATCAAGGCGGGTGACGGAAGACCTCCAGGCGTGCTGCTGGAGTCTGTCGAGGGTGGTGAAACCCTGGGCCGTTGGAGTGTGATCGCCTGTGATCCTCTCTGGACGGCGTCAGCTCGGAACGATCGTCTGACGCGCACCTGGCGCGACGGTCGTGAAGAGACGTTGAACGGCAATCCATTCGAATCCCTGCGCGACTGCCTCGCGCCTTACTCCTGCGTCAACCTGCCGGGCCTCCCTCCGCTTGGACAGCTATATGGCGTTTGGGGCTACGAACTGATCCAGTGGATCGAACCCACCGTCGCTGTTCACCCTCGGGCTGCTGCCGATCCCCCGGATGGGATCTGGATGTTGATGGACGCGATCCTGATCTTTGATCAGGTGAAACGACAGATCACCGCCGTCGCCTTCGGCGACCTCTCTAACGGAGCGGATGAGGAGCAGGCCTGGCAAACCGCTATCGGACGGATCGAGGCCCTGCGCCAGCGGATGGACGCACCTCTGCCAGCCGTCAAACCACTGACCTGGGACGCGAAAAGCACAGAGCTTCCCGCTGTGTGCTCCAACCGCAGCCGCGATGAATTCAAAGCAGCCGTCGACACCGCCAAGGAACACATCGCAGCCGGCGATGTGTTCCAACTGGTGATCAGTCAGCGCCTGGAAACCGAGGTGCCTCAATCATCCCTGGAGCTGTATCGCAGTTTGCGGATGGTGAATCCATCCCCGTACATGGCGTTCTTCGACTTTGGGGACTGGCAACTGATTGGCTCCAGTCCAGAGGTGATGGTTCAGGCCGAACCGGCTGCTGATGGCATCCACGCCAGCCTGCGGCCCATCGCCGGAACTCGGCCCCGCGGCGCCACGCCCCTAGAGGATCGCGAGCTGGAAGCTGACCTGCTGGCCGATCCCAAGGAACGGGCTGAGCACGTGATGCTTGTTGATCTGGGCCGGAATGACCTCGGCAGGGTCTGTCAGCCCGGAAGCGTGGCGGTGCAAGACCTGATGGTGATCGAGCGCTACTCCCACGTGATGCACATCGTCAGCCAAGTCGAAGGACGCCTTGGCCCGAAGCACGATGTGTGGGATCTGCTGATGGCGGCTTTTCCCGCCGGCACCGTCAGCGGAGCACCGAAAATCCGTGCGATGCAACTCATCCATGATCTTGAGCCCGATGCGCGTGGCCCCTATTCCGGGGTCTACGGATCCGTTGATCTGGCAGGGGCCCTCAACACGGCGATCACGATCCGCACCATGGTGGTGCAACCACGCGATGGCGGAGGATGCCGGGTGAAAGTGCAGGCCGGGGCAGGCGTTGTTGCCGATTCACAGCCGACGGCAGAGTTTGAGGAAACCCTGAACAAAGCCCGGGGAATGCTGACTGCACTCGCTTGCCTGAATCCACCGGAATGACAGCGCAACCCCTTCTGCTGAAAGGCTTCGAGGTTGAACTGTTCACCGGTCAAACCAACGGAGCCAACGTGGGCGTCGCTCCCGACGTGGCCAGGGAACTGCCTGGCTTCGTGACAGAACCGGACTGTCGCAATCTCGAATACATCACCGACCCGATCCGGGATTACGCCGAACTGCCCGAGGCGCTGCTTTCTCCCCGGCGGACGCTGCGGCGGTGGCTGCAGGAACGGGAGCTAACGCTTCTCCCCGGCAGCACCATGAGCCTGGGTAACAGCAGCCGATTCGAACGCTCCGACCCCGACAACGCCTATCACGCGCTGATTGAACAGCTGTATGGCACCAGGGTCGTGACAGCCAGCATTCACATCAACCTCGGAATCACAGATCTCGACTGGTTGTTTGCAGCGGTCCGGCTCGTGCGCTGCGAAGCAGCTCTGCTGCTCGCCCTGAGTGCCAGTTCCCCCTTTTTGGATGGGCGCAGCACCAACCACCACTCCCAGCGATGGCACCAATTCCCCATAACGCCGCCTGCAGTTCCTCTCTTTAGGGATCACGGGCACTACATCCAGTGGGTGGAGGAGCAACTGGCCACGGGTGCCATGCGCAACGAGCGTCACCTGTGGACGTCCGTTCGGCCGAATGGTCCGCAGCGCCCCTACGACCTCAACCGGTTGGAGTTACGGATCTGTGATCTGGTCACCAATCCCCATGAGCTGCTGGCGATCACCTGTCTGCTGGAGCTGAGGCTGCTGGCCCTCAAGAACAACATCGAAAGCCTCGATCCGCTCTGCAGCAGCTCCCTGTCCGCTGACGAACTGGTCCAACTGGCCGACAGCAATGACGCCGCCGTCGCCCGATCCAGCCTGAACGCTGAACTCCGGCATTGGCAAGATGGCCGTGCCATCACTTGCAAGGACTGGCTGCTGGAGCTGATTGATCAGATGGCTCCCCTGGCCGAATCGCTCCAGCTCAGCGCCTGCTTGAGGCCCTTGCATGGCCTGCTGGCCGATGGGAATCAGGCCATGCGCTGGGAAACGGCGCTTGGCCAAGGCCAATCCATCGAAGACCTTCTTCAAGCAGGCATCAAGCGGATGGAGGAGGAGGAACGGATCTCCACCGGGGAAGCCTGTTTGGGATGATCATGTCGAGTTCGTCGCAGCGTGGAGACTTCATGCCCGAGTCCACCACCCCTGACTCCGAGCAAGAGACTGCACGCTTGAGCGGTGGCGGATCCGGCGCAGGGCAGCTTCTTCAGCACCGTCTTGATCTGATTGAAGACCTCTGGAAGTCGGTGCTGCGCAGTGAGTGCCCACCGGATCAGAGCGAACGTCTGCTGAGGCTCAAACAACTCAGTGACCCCGTTTCTCTGGAAGGGAGGGACGGCGACAGCACGAGCGAGGCGATCGTCGAGCTGATAAAGGCCATGGACCTTTCGGAGGCCATCTCAGCGGCCCGTGCCTTTTCTCTGTATTTCCAGCTCATCAACATCCTTGAGCAACGGATCGAGGAAGACAGCTACCTCGACAGCCTCAGGCCCAATCCCAGTGCTGAGACGGCCCAACGGGATGCCTTTGATCCCTTTGCTCCGCCCCTCGCCAACCAAACCGATCCAGCCACCTTTGGAGAGGTGTTCGAGCGGCTGCGTCGGATGAACGTCCCCCCCGCACAGGTGGAGCACCTGCTGCGGGAGCTGGATATCCGTCTGGTGTTCACCGCCCATCCCACGGAGATCGTTCGGCACACAGTGCGTCACAAGCAACGACGTGTGGCCAACTTGCTCCAGCAACTTCAATCAGACACCCCTCTCGCGCATCAGCTGCGCGAGGACTGTCGCGACCAACTGGAAGAGGAAATCCGACTGTGGTGGCGAACCGATGAACTCCACCAGTTCAAACCCACCGTGATCGATGAGGTGGATTCGACCCTGCACTACTTCCAGCAGGTGTTGTTTGAAGCGATGCCGAAACTGCGTAAGAGGCTGATCACTGCCCTGCATCGCCACTACCCCGATGTCCAGGTCCCCCAGGCGTCGTTCTGCACTTTCGGCTCCTGGGTGGGCTCGGACCGGGATGGCAATCCCTCGGTGACACCCGACATCACCTGGCGCACAGCCTGTTACCAGCGTCAGCTGATGCTGGAGCTGTACATCCACTCCGTCCACTCACTCCGTCAGCAGCTGAGCATCTCCATGCAGTGGAGCCAGGTGGCACCATCACTGCTCGAGTCGCTGGAGATGGATCGACTCCGGTTCCCAGAGATCTACGAGCGAAGAGCAGCCCGATACCGACTGGAGCCCTACCGGCTGAAGCTCTGCTACGTGCTCGAAAAACTTGAGCGGACACTCGCCCGCAACAATCAGCTGTCGGAGGCGGGCTGGCAGATGCCCTGTGAAGCCCTGGCCGATCCCCAGGACGGACTCGGCGGAGCCGATGTTCTCCACTACACCTCGGTGGATCAGTTCCGCAGTGACTTGGAGTTGGTCCGCAACAGCCTCGTCAGCACCGAATTGAGCTGCGAACAGCTCGACACGCTGCTGCACCAGGTGCACATCTTTGGGTTCTCTCTGGCCAGCCTCGATATCCGTCAGGAGAGCACCCGCCACAGCGATGCGATCGATGAACTCACCCGCAACCTGGAACTGCCCCAGGCCTACGGGGACATGGACGAAACGCAGCGGATGGCATGGCTCCTCGAGGAACTGCAGACCCGCAGGCCCCTGATTCCGCCAGCCGCCAGTTGGTCGGAGCCAACAGCAGAAACGTTGGCGGTGTTCCGAATGCTGCAGCGCCTCCAGGAGGAGTTCGGTCCGCGGATCTGCAACTCCTATGTGATTTCGATGAGCCACACGGCATCGGATCTCTTGGAGGTTCTGCTGCTGGCGAAAGAGGCAGGCCTGGTAGACCCGCCGAACAAACGGGCCTCCCTACTGGTGGTGCCGCTATTCGAAACCGTGGAGGATCTCCAACGGGCCCCTGCGGTGATGGAAGGGTTATTTAAAACGCCGCTCTACCGCGAACTCCTACCGGTTGCAGGCCAACAGAAACAGCCTCTGCAAGAGCTCATGCTGGGCTACTCAGACAGCAACAAGGATTCTGGCTTTCTCTCCAGCAACTGGGAGATTCACCAGGCTCAGATCGCACTTCAGGCGCTCGCCAGCCGCCAGGATGTGGCGCTTCGCCTCTTCCACGGCCGCGGTGGGTCTGTCAGTCGAGGCGGAGGGCCGGCTTACCAGGCGATCCTGGCCCAACCCAGCGGCACCCTGCAGGGCCGGATCAAAATCACCGAACAGGGTGAAGTACTGAACTCCAAGTACAGCCTGCCCGAGTTGGCGCTTTACAACCTGGAGACCGTAACCACGGCCGTGGTTCAGAACAGCCTGGTAACCAACCAGCTGGATGCGACACCAAGTTGGAATCAGCTGATGAGTCGCCTCGGTACCCGTTCAAGGGAGCATTACCGGGCGTTGGTTCACGACAATCCCGATCTGGTGGCGTTTTTCCAGCAGGTCACGCCGATCGAGGAAATCAGCAAACTGCAGATCTCCAGCCGACCGGCCCGACGCAAAACAGGTGCCAAAGACCTGTCCAGTCTGCGGGCGATTCCCTGGGTCTTCGGTTGGACCCAGAGTCGATTCCTGCTGCCGAGCTGGTTTGGCTTCGGCACGGCGCTGTCGGAAGAAGTGGGCAGTGATTCCGAACAACTCGACCTGCTGCGGCGCCTCCATCAACGTTGGCCGTTCTTCCGGATGCTCATTTCCAAAGTGGAAATGACCCTCTCCAAGGTGGATCTCGATCTGGCCCATCACTACATGAACAGCCTGGGGCACCCCGAACAACGGGAGGCTTTTGAAGCGATCTTCCAGGTGATCGCCAAGGAATACGAACTCACCCGCAAACTGGTCCTGGGAATCACAGGACAGAACCGGCTGCTGGGCGCTGATCAAGGGCTGCAGTTGTCTGTTGATCTGCGCAACCGCACCATCGTGCCTCTGGGCTTTCTCCAGGTTGCACTTTTGAAGCGGCTGCGGGATCAGAACCGACAACCCCCCATGAGTGAGACACCAGGCGCCCCCGAGGACACCCGCACCTACAGCCGCAGTGAACTGCTGAGGGGAGCCTTGCTCACCCTCAACGGCATTGCAGCCGGCATGCGCAACACCGGTTGATCCACTGTGCTGTCGTTCCTTCAACAACCCTCGATTCCACCCTTGCCTGAGGGAACGCGACTCGAAACATCGACCCCTCCCACCTCCGAGCAACTCAACACCCTGCTGATGTCCTGCGGGGAATCAACCCACCCTGAGGAACGCTGGGAGCTCACCCTTCAGCGCAGCCTTTGGCAAATCAGCATCCTGGATGAGGCGAATGGAGAACTGATCGGTTTTGTGCGGGCCACCAGTGATCTGGCCCTGAACGCCAATCTTTGGAACCTTGCCGCAAAACCAGGGCCGAACCAAGGGGCCCTTTTTGCCGTTCTTGTGCACCGTGCCCTGCAGATCCTGCGCCGGGATCTGCCAGGCTGCAGCCTTTCGATCTCGGCCCCTGCAGATGCATTGGAGGCTCTCAAACAGCAGGGTTTCCTTATTGATCCCAACGGCATCCGCGCCATGGGACTCAACCTGAGCTGAGACGTAAGGATCAAACACGAGCATGGAGGGACTCGAACCCCCGACCCTCAGAACCGGAATCTGATGCTCTATCCAACTGAGCTACATGCCCACTGATCGGCGTTAAGCCGCAGTGATATCGAGCGGCAACCGTCCCGATACAGGTACCTTACTCACTGGTCGCCCCAGCACCCATCCGGCTCCACAGGCTCCAACTGCAGGGCTTCCGGAACCACACCGTTCTGCAGCTGGAACTCACGCAGCCACGTCTGCTGGTGATCGGACCAAATGGCATAGGCAAGTCCAACCTCCTCGAGGCAGTTGAGCTGCTGGGCAGCCTGCGCTCTCATCGCTGCAGCAATGATCGAGACCTGATTCATTGGGACACACCCCAGGCCCTGATCCGGGCCGAGGTGGGAGATGGGGATCGCCTGGAACTGGAACTGCGGCGCCAGGGAGGCCGTCAGGCCAGACGAAACGGAAAGCTTCTGGATCGCCAGCTCGACCTGATTGGACCACTGCGCTGCATCGGCTTCAGCGCCCTCGATCTTGATCTGGTCCGTGGCGAACCCGCCCTACGCCGCCAGTGGCTGGACCGAGTGGTGCTGCAGCTTGAACCGGTGTATGCCGATCTGATGGCACGGCTGAACCGGTTGTTGCGACAGCGCAGCCAGCTCTGGCGCCAAAGGCAGATCTCCAGTGCCGAACGCCACGCACTGCTCGACGCGTTTGACGTTCAGATGGCGCTGGTAAGCACCAGGATTCACCGGCGGCGGCAACGGGCCCTGCATCGACTGGAACCGATCTCCCAGCGCTGGCAGACCCATCTCAGCGGGGGCACTGAAGCCTTGGAACTGCATTACAAACCTGGCAGCCGACTCGATGGTGAGGATGCCGAAGCACCCTGGCGACTCTCCATCGAGGAGCAACTGCGCGAACAGCGGGAGGAAGAGGAACGGCTGGGCAGCTGCCGTGTGGGCCCGCACCGGGACGAGATCGCCCTGCTGCTGGGGGGTAGCCCAGCACGACGGTTTGGTTCAGCCGGCCAGCAGCGGTCGCTGGTGCTGGGCCTGAAGCTTGCCGAACTGGAGCTGGTGACCCAGCTGTGTGGGGAGCCACCACTACTGCTTCTCGATGACGTGCTTGCCGAACTGGATCCCACCCGGCAGCAGCTTCTGCTTGAGGCCGTGGGCGAATCGCATCAATGCCTGGTGAGCGCCACCCACCTCGAAGGCTTTGGCGGCGGATGGCAGCAGCAGGCCCAAATTCTTGGAGCAAGAGAACTGAGACCCGACCTGCAGATCGGATAAGGTGGCGAACTTGTTTTTCTCTCATCGCCTGATGGAGCAGACCCTCTCTGAACTGCATCCCAACCCGGGATGGGGTGCATCTGAGATTCATGCCACCGACATGGTTGGCAAACACTGCATTCTTGAGCTCTACGACTGCGATCCCAGCCGGCTCGACGACGAAGCATTCATCCGCACAACGATCACCTCAGCAGCCAAGGGCGCTGGTGCGACGCTGCTGAACCTGATCACCCATCAATTTCAACCCCAGGGCGTCACGGGCCTGGCCCTGCTGGCGGAATCCCACATTTCCATCCACACCTGGCCGGAATCCGGCTATGCCGCTGTTGACGTGTTCACTTGTGGGGACCACACCATGCCGGAGCAGGCCTGCGCCATTCTCTGCCGTGAGCTTCAAGCGAAACGGCACGCGCTGAAAAGCTTTCTGCGAGAAACGCCTGCGGCCATTGCCACCGGAGTGAGAGAACCTGTGGAAACGCCAAGTCAGCTCCCCAGCTGAACAGGGCTACGCCAGATCAGCGGCGGTTCAACTTGCCGCTGACCAGACCTTCTAGATCCAGGTTGACGGAGGTGAAACCAAGGGAGCGAAAGGCCTCGACCAAAGGTTCGCTCTCCGTAAGCGCGAGCACAGCACGAATCTGGTCACTGGGCACCTCTATCCGTGCGGCGAGACCATGGGATCTCACACGGACGGTGCTGAACCCCCTGGAGATCAACCAAGCTTCCGCCTGGCCCACCCGCTTCAACCGCTCGGCGCTGATGCTTTCGCCATAGGGAAAGCGAGAGGCCAAGCAGGGCTGCGCCGGCTTGTCCCACCAGGGGAAACCAAGGGCACGAGACAAAGCACGGATCGCTGCTTTGTCGATCAACAGTTCAGCCAGGGGGGAACGAACCCCTGCCTGTCGGGCCGCGTCAATGCCGGGACGGTGATCGCCGAGGTCATCGAGGTTGACCCCATCAATCACCAAGGCATCACCCGCCGCCGCAGCAATGGGCTGAAGGTGGTGGTGCAGTTCACGCTTGCAGGCAAAGCAGCGATCCACGGGGTTGCTGCTGTAGTCGGGGTCGTTCAACTCGGCCGTCGGACACTCCCGATGCGGAATACCGAGCCATGAGGCCTGATCACGGGCTTCCCGCAACAGATGCGGCGCCAGGGCCGGGGAGACCCCCGTTACTGCCAGAGCGGCATCGCCCTTGGCTTCATAGGCCATCGCCGCCACAAGGGTGCTATCGACACCGCCGGAATAGGCCACGCATAGGGAAGACTGCGAAGCCATCCAGTGCCGCAGGTCCGCCAGCAGCTGCTGCTCTCGATCGGCCAAAGGCTCCTGCAACCGAAACATCAGCGGGGAAAACCAGTTGAGCTAGGTAGGCTCCAACGGTAAGAGCTGTCCCCATGCCTCGAAGCATCGGCATTGTCACCGCAGCGGACAGCCGCGAGCGCAGCCACGGACAGCTGCACATCTATGACGGCGAGGGCAAGGGCAAAAGCCAGGCGGCCCTCGGCGTAGTGCTGCGCACCATTGGACTCGGCATCTGCGAGCAAAGGCAGACCAGGGTGCTGCTGCTGCGCTTCCTCAAAGGCCCAGGACGGGCCTACGACGAGGATGCGGCAATCGAGGCCTTGCAACAGGGTTTCCCCCATCTGATCGACCACCTGCGCACCGGACGAGCCGATCACTTCACCGCCGACGAGGCCACCCGATTCGACCGGGACGAAGCCCAGCGGGGCTGGGTGATTGCCAAGGGGGCAATCGCTAGCGCCCTCTATTCAGTGGTAGTTCTGGACGAACTGAATCCTGTACTGGACCTCGGCCTGCTGGATCTTGAGGATGTGGTCAGCACCCTCAGCAACCGGCCAGAGGGGATGGAAATCATCGTCACCGGTCGGGCCGCACCTGCCCCACTGGTGCGTGTAGCCGACCTCCACTCCGAGATGCGGGCCCATCGCCGTCCGGGCATGAATGACAACCGGGTGGTGCCTCTCAATGTGAGCAGCGGCATCGAGATCTACACCGGTGAAGGCAAAGGCAAATCAACCAGTGCACTGGGGAAAGGGCTGCAGGCCATCGGCCGGGGCATCAGCCAAGACAAGAGCCATCGGGTCTTGATCCTGCAGTGGCTTAAAGGCGGAAGCGGCTACACCGAAGATGCGGCTATCGCCGCTCTACGCGAGAGCTATCCCCACCTGGTGGACCACCTCCGCTCCGGCCGCGATGCCATCGTTTGGCGCGGCCAGCAGGAGCCGATTGATTACGTGGAAGCCGAGCGGGCCTGGGAGATCGCACGGGCTGCCATCTCCAGCGGTCTCTACAAAACCGTGATCCTCGATGAGTTGAACCCCACGGTGGATCTGGAGCTGCTGCCCGTCGAACCGATCCTGCAAACCCTGCTGCGCAAACCTGCGGAAACTGAGGTGATCATTACGGGGCGGTGCAAAAACCCGCCCGCCTACTTCGATCTGGCCAGCATCCATTCAGAGATGGTGTGCCACAAGCACTACGCCGAACAGGGCGTCGACCTGAAACGAGGGGTGGATTACTAACCCTCGGGTTCAGTAGCGGGGAATTACAGGATCCACCTGCTGCGACCAAGCATCAATTCCACCGGTCACATTCGTGGCCGCGATTCCCTGCTGACCCAACAGCTCAACAGCACGCGCAGAGCGCCCCCCGAGCTTGCAGTGCACCAAAAGGCGCCGTCCCTCAGCCAAAGCACGAACGCGATCGATCGCCTCTCCACTCTCCAGCGAGGCCAACGGAACCAAGTGACTTCCTTCAATCGAAGCCACCTCTGCCTCAGCAAGATTGCGCACATCGACAAGCGCAATCTTGTCTGGAGCTGAATCGAGTAAGGCCTTCAGTTCCGTGACAGTGATGGCTTCCATCTCCGATGACGCCGGACGGCAAAACTGGCGGTAGTCAATCAGGCTCTCAACCTTCGGTCGGTCTGGATCAACGCGGAGGGTGAGTTCCCGAAATCGCATCGCCAAGGCATCAACCACCAGAAGTCGACCATCCAGGCAGTCACCGATGCCGGTGATCAATTTGATCGCTTCGGTGGCCTGGAGCAGACCGATCAGCCCAGGCATCACACCCATCACACCAGCCTCCGAGCAGGATGGAACAGCGTCCGGCGGAGGTGGTTCCGGCAGCAGGTCGCGGTAGTTGGGGCTCGTCGGCGTGCTGTTGAACACGCTGACCTGGCCGTCAAAGCGCTGCACGGAGCCATAGACGAGGGGTTTCCCAAGCAACACACAGGCGTCGTTGATCAGATACCGGCTGGGAAAGTTGTCAGTGCCATCACAGACCAAGTCGTAGGCACCGATGAGGTCCAGGGCATTGCCCACAGTCAGCATGTGTTCATGCACCTCCACCTGGCAGTGGGGATTGAGATCGTGGATCCGCGCGGCGGCCGAGCGGGCCTTGGAACCACCAACCCCGCTGGAGCTGTGGATCACCTGCCGCTGGAGATTGGAGAGCTCCACCACATCTCCATCCACGATTCCGATGCGACCCACACCTGCCGCGGCCAGGTACAGCAGCAGAGGAGATCCCAGTCCCCCGCTGCCAACACAGAGCACAGAAGCAGACTTCAGCCGGAGCTGACCGGCAGGACCAACCTCGGGAAGGATCAGATGGCGGGCGTAGCGCCCCCGCTCATCAGCACTCAGCATCGGTTGGTCATGCATGGTTTTGAGTGTCCCAGAGCTGAATCGGGATTTCATCCACGCTGCGGTCACCATGCAGCCACCAGGCCCGCAGGCCAAGCGAGGCAGAGAGAATCAGCATCAAACTTTCAGCCTCCCCCCAGCGCCGATCGTGGGGCGAGGGAACGGGCTCGGACGCCGGATGGGAGTGGGCTACACCAAGACAACATTGATGGCGATCCCGGGCCCATCGCTGGGCTGCTAACTGCTCCCTGGGATCCACCAGAAACCGTCTACGACGATCGTGGACAGGCCGCTGACCGGATGCCCCTCGTCCCCAGACATTGCAACAGGGCCAGATCGTGATCAGCCTCAAACAGCCTGCATTTGTCCGTTGTCCCAGCAGCAAGGCACAACCTTCTTCGGGGTGAGGCGCCAACAACATGCGGCGCAAATCCGTGTGGCATCGGTAATCAATTTGCAGGACGGATGGCGTAGACCGCGCTGCACCGATACGCTCAGCTGAAATTGTGAAGGATTTAGTCGTTCTCATGAGTGACGCCCCCACTGAAGTAAAGGATGCCGCCACAACTGTGACGACACCCGTCGACGCTCCTACTCAGGACGACACCACCTCCTTTGCTGAGCGCTATAGCGACGTTCTCGGCAAGGTGAACGAAACCCTCGATGGGGTCGACTGGAGCCAGATGGGCCGCATCGGCAAGATCGTCGGCATCTTTGCGGCCGTGATCATTGCTCAGATCCTGATCAAGGGAATCCTCGACACGATCAATCTGCTGCCAATCGTTCCGGGGCTGCTCGAACTGCTCGGCGTGGTGGTGGTGGGCCAATGGAGCTGGAAAAACTTGACCACGAGCGAAAAGCGCAATGCTCTGGTCCAGCGTGTTCAAACCCTCCGGAAGGAGTACCTGGGCTGATGCTCAAAGCCGCCGAGCCAGTTCTCTGAGACTGGCTCGGCATTGGCTCAAGTAACTCCCCCCAAACAAATTGGCGTGGTTGAGCAGGTGGTAGAGGTTGTAGATCTCCACTCGACCGTAAGCGCCTGGAGCCTCGGGTAGCACCTCCCGATATCCCGATCGGAAGTCTTCTCCGAAGCCCCCGAACAGCCGGGTCATGGCCACATCAACTTCCCGATCAGCCCACCAGCTGGCGGGATCAAAAATGCTCCCCCGTCCATCGCTCAGACAGGCAGCATTCCCACCCCAGAGATCGCCGTGAACCAAGGCCGGACGCGGTTGATGCTCGTTCAGATGCTCTGCGAGGCATAGCAACAACGGATTGAGGTCCGTTGAAACCTGCTTCAACCCATAAAGGGCTTCCATTTGCGGGCGCAGCCTGAGCTCTACGAAGGCCGATCCCCAGTCATCGCACCACCCCCCCGGTTGAGGTCCAGCGCCGATGAAGCCGTCACGATGCCAGCCGAAACGACCTGGGCTGGATGCGATCGACGATTGATGCAGCAGTGCCAAACCCCGGCCGAGGGCCGTTTGGTCGCTGCCAGCGCAATCCAACCAAGGCAACAGCAGCACCGCACCATGGGGCAGTGCTGCCAGAGCGATGGGCTGCGGCACAACCAGGAAGGAGGCATCGGCTTGGGCATGCAAAGCCTCAAGGGCCTCCGCCTCCACCTCAAACAAGGGCAACGCGCTAGCGCCACCGCTTTTGGCAAACAACACCTGACCATCAAGCAGGTGCAGTTTCCAGGCCTGATGAATGCAACCACCACCGACGGGGGAGACATCCGTGATGACAGCCCCCGCCAACGGGCCGTCTTCCGCGGTGAGATCCCGGCGCAGTTCGCTGTTCATCCTCAGCAAGCCCCCTGTCTTGCCAGCATGGCCCGATTCTCCAGAGCGTCGTGAGCGATTCCAGCGTGATCGTGGTGGGCGGTGGGATCGCTGGCTTAACCGCAGCGGCACTGCTTGCCCGCGATGGCGTCGACGTCACGTTGCTGGAAGCGCATCAACAACCGGGGGGATGTGCCGGAACGTTCCGGCGTGGTCCATGGGTGTTCGATGTTGGGGCGACCCAGGTCGCCGGGTTGGAGCCCGGTGGCAGTCATGCGCGACTGCTCAAGCATCTGGACATGCCTCTGCCCACGGCCGAGCTTCTGAACCCAGGTTGTGTGGTCGACCTGGGAGATGGCTCCCCTCCTATTTCGCTCTGGCATGACCCGGAAGCCTGGGCCGCCGAACGTGAGCGTCAATTCCCTGGCAGCCAACGCTTCTGGAGTCTTTGCCATCAGTTGCATTCCAGCAACTGGCAGTTCGCCAACCAGGACCCCGTGGTAACACCGCGCTCCCTCTGGGATCTCGGCACATTGCTGCGGGCCCTGCGTCCGGCAACGCTGGCATCGGGACTGTTCACAGGTCTAACCATCGCCGATCTGTTGCAGCTATGTGGGTGCGGTGACGATCAACGGCTGCGGCGCTTTCTCGACCTCCAGCTAAAGCTGTACTCCCAGGAGCCGGCCGATCGCACGGCGGCGCTGTACGGCGCAACCGTCCTGCAAATGGCCCAAGCACCGCTCGGGCTCTGGCATCTGGAGGGATCGATGCAGGTGCTGAGCAATCAGCTGGTGGCCACCATTGAACGTGACGGCGGAACGGTGCTGATGAAGCATCGGGTCACCAAGCTGCAGCCCAGCTCATTCGGTTGGCAGGTGAATGTGAGGTCCGGTAAGGGCGCGGAACAACAACTCAGCAGCCGCGATGTGGTCTGCAGCCTGCCCCCCCAGTGCCTGCTGGAGCTGATCAAACCGGATCAGCTGCCCAAGGGCTACCGCAAACGACTGCAGACCCTGCATGAACCGAGTGGTGCACTGGTGCTCTACGGAGCGGTGCGGCGTGATGCACTGCCGAATCCCTGCCCAGGTCATCTCCAGCGGGGCTGCGCATCCCCGGGATCCCTTTTCGTCTCTGTCAGCCGCGAGGGAGATGGCCGTGCGCCAAAGGGGCAGGCCACCTTGATTGCCAGCGTGTTCACCCCAATAGGCGACTGGTGCCACTTGCCGGAGCCGGAGTACCAACAGCGCAAAACAGAGACGCTGAACCTGATCCAAGCCGAACTAAAATGCTGGCTGTCACTTGAAGACGACGCCTGGTTGCACGCTGAACTGGCAACACCACGGGGCTTCGCCGGTTGGACAGGCCGTCCCAATGGCATGGTCGGAGGCCTTGGACAGCATCCAAGCCGGTTCGGCCCCTTCGGCTTGGCAGGACGAACGCCCATACCTGGTCTTTGGCTCTGCGGCGACAGCATCCATCCGGGAGAAGGCACAGCAGGGGTGAGCCTGTCAGCCCTGAATGCTTGCCGTCAGCTCAGAGCTGAACGGGGACAACCCCTCAGCTTTCAGAGCTGACCTCCCCCGGTGCCCTCAAAAAATCCGGGCGCAGGGTCTGCGTTCGGCGCAGTTCCAACTCAAGCTGAGACCAGTTTTTCTGGAGAACAGCATCTTCGAGCTGCTCCAGGCTCCAGCGGTAGGCCGCCAAGCCGCGCAACACCGCCTCCCGGTTGGTGGAGGCCATCGCCACCCCCAGCTGGGGGTTCCCTCCACCCACGCGACTGGTGTCGGCAAAGCCACTGGACGCCAACACCATGGCTAGCTGCCGGATCTCCGGATCCCGTTCATCGCCCACCGACCGCAGCAGTGCAGCACTGACCAACACCGGCATGTGGGAAATCAGAGCAACCGCCTGGTCGTGCTGGGAGGCGGTGGACGTCAGCCAATGACCGCCCACGCTGACTGCCAGATCACGAACCTGGGCCAGGGCAGTGGAGTCTGTTTCTTGATCCGGAGTTGCGATCCAAGGGCGGCCGCGGAACAGATCCGTCACCCCAGCCTCAACGCCCGCCTCAGCTGTGCCTGCCATGGGGTGACTGGCTACAAAGCGGGGATGCCGCTGGCGCCAAGCCTCCAACACCGGCTCTTTGACCGAACCGACATCGGTGACCACCGCTGCTTCAGGTAGGGCGGCAACGAGCTCATCCGGTGGGTTCAATAGCAAGGGAATTGGCAACGCCAGGATCACCAGATCGCAATCCGAGAGGCTGGTGGGATCGGTCGACACCGCTCCCACCAGCCCTCGGGCCATGGCGCGATCAGCCGTGGCCTGACGATGCACGAGGCCCTGCACAGTCCAGCCCCGTGCCTGGAGATCCAAACCAAGGGATCCCCCAATCAATCCAAGGCCAACAATCCCCACACGTCCCGGTTGCACCGCCATCCCTCCCGCAGGGTCGTGAAGCCATGTTGATGGATGGATTGCCATGAACCAATCGCCGGGGGGACCCTGCTTAGGGTTTGAGGATGTTGGAAGCCCAGGCCCACCATCAGATCAAAACCCTGCTTCGCCAGGAGGAATCGGACTGGCCCCACCACCTGACCCTGAGCCGGCTTGTAGCAAGAAGCCTGAGGCGTCGCGATACGACTCTCGTTCAGCTCCCCCCCAGCAGCAGCGAACGATGGTGGCTCGGTCTGCTGGTGCCGCTGTGCCTGGCTCCCGAAGCAGGAGCGCTGGTGCTGACGCCCCCCCAGCGCCGGCGCCTGCTGCAGTTGGAATTGCCCCGTCTCCGCAACCAGGGCCTGAGGCTTCCCTGCTGGCAGGGGCCAAAGCCTCCGGAGGGTCCACAGCTCTGGCTGATGGATGTTGGCGAGCTGATTCAGGCCCATCGGGACGGGCACTTGGGCCAACGGCAACTGCTGATCCCTGAGATGGATCAATTGAGCCGGAGGATGCGCAACGCTCTCAGCTTGGAGATCGAGCATCAGCACTGGGATGAGCTACGCCAGGCCTGTCCCCAGGCTGAATCCGGATTGCTGGAGCTGCATGACCGCATGAGCCGGCAGCTGTTCGCTGATGCCACGAGGCCCGGTTGCGCTGTGCGACTCGAAGGCTCAGCCGGGCAGGCCCTACGTGACCTGCTTCAGCTATTGCCAGCCAGCCCTGAGCCATGGGACACCCTCCGAAGCATCAACCCGGCGGAGTGGAGTCAATGGGCTGAACTGGATCACCGGCTGCTCCAGTGGTGCTGGAAGCTGGCCCCCCTCGAACCACTCCAACTGCTGAGGGGGGTGCTGCTGGATCACCCCTGCCTGATGTTCAGCAGCAATGGAGACGACGCCAGGCTGGATCTGGAATTCGAACAGGCCGGAGTAGTCCCTGACGTGCGGGCAACACTGCGTGAACGGGAGCTGAATGAACCGCTCCCCCTCTATGCCCCGCGTCGCCAACCGCTGCCGAACACACGGATCTACGCCCAACATCTCCTGGAGGAGAGCAGACGGCTCATCCTTGGCCAGGCGGGGCTCACCATCGTTTTGATCAATGACGACCAGCTGCGTCGGCAGCTGACCAGCTCCCTGGCTGCGGAATTCGGACGCCGTGTAGTGCAGGAGTCGACAGCACCCGAAAGCAATGGCGTGGTGACCTGCAGCTGGGACTGGTGGCTGGAGCATCAGGAGCAGCTGCCACCCCCAGCACAGCTAATTATCGGCATGCTCCCCATCGCCAGCCTGGACAATCCGCTCACCTCGGCTCGGGTGGAACGGTTGAAGCAGCAGGGAGACGACTGGTTCCGCACCCTTCTGCTGCCGGAAGCCCTGAGCCTGATCCCTGGCGCCATTGCACCGCTGCGCCGCAGTGGTGGTCGCCTGGCCATCCTCGATGGCCGCCTCCGAGGGCGCAGCTGGGGTGATCAGGTGCTGCATCGACTGGAACCTTTGATTCCATTGCAGCGACTGCTGCCGGAGTGAACAACGCCTAACCTCCCTTCAACGTTCAGAAGTGCATGGGAGAAGCACGCCGCCGGGCTGCCCAGGGCTTATCCCCCCGTCAGCCCAAGGCCAGCACCAAATCTGTTGACACCTCCCCACGCGTGGTGTCTTGGCTTCCGCTGACCCGCAACCAGACGCAGCAGTTCATGGCGGTGACGACCCGCGGCGCCTGGATCGGCATTGGAGGGATGGTGGTGCTCTGGATCACGGTGCGCTTCATCGGCCCAGCGGCCGGTTGGTGGACGCTTGCGGACACCCCCTGAGCAATCAGCTCAACCCAACCAACGAAAACAAAAGAAAACCTTTAGTCTGTGTCTCAATGGAGACTCAGTCATGTTTCCGCGTTTAGCCGAGCACTACAGATCGGTCGTTGAAGACCTGGTGATGAGCCTGCAGGCCCTCACCAGCAGCCTGCAATGCGCCGGCCTAACAGCCACCTGTTACTCCTGTGGCGACGGTTGCGATGGCCATGGGGCCTCGTTTGTGGCAGACATTGGCGATGGCCACATGGTGCGCTTTCTTGTCTCCGACTTCGGCATCAGCTGGGTGGAGTCCCGCAACGGCCGAGAACTGGTGAAGCTAGAAGGGGCTGAAGCCATCCAGGAACTGCAGCGGATGGCAGATCTGGCCCAAGAGGGCCAAATCCGCACCATGCAGCCCTTGGCCCAAGCCGCCTGATATCAGGCGGCCTCTGAAGCCTTCGCCGGAGCCGACTTATCGGCAGCAGCCGTTTTGGCAGCGGCGGCGAGAGGTCGCATCGAATTCGCCTTCACCTCAGATCCTTCGGTCAGTTTCTGACGCACCAGTGTTTCGATGGTGGCCGTTGCGTCAGGGTTCTCTTCCATCCAAGCAATGGTGTTGTCACGACCCTGACCGATGTTATCGCCCTCATAGCTGTACCAAGCGCCCTTGCGAACAACAATGCCCGTCTCCTCAGCGAGATCAAGCAGACAACCCAAGGTGCTGATGCCGCGGCCAAAGAGAATGTCGAATTCGGCAATGCGGAAGGGTGGCGCCACCTTGTTTTTCGCCACTTTCACCTTCGCCCTGATACCGAATTCCTCAGTTCCCTTCTTGAGCGTCTGAATTCGACGGATGTCGAGGCGAACCGAGGCATAGAACTTGAGCGCGTTGCCTCCAGTGGTGGTCTCTGGGTTGCCGTAGGTGACACCAATCTTGAGACGCAACTGGTTGAGGAAGATGACGGTGCAACCCGACTTGCCGATGTTGCCTGTGATCTTCCGCATCGCCTGACTCATCAGACGCGCTTGGGCGCCAACCGCCAGGTCTCCCATCTCACCTTCGATCTCAGCACGGGGGGTGAGGGCAGCCACCGAGTCGACGACGACGAGGTCCACCGCCGCGGATCGCACCAACTGGTCAACAATCTCCAGCGCCATCTCACCGGTGTCTGGTTGGGAAACCAGCAGGTTCTCGACATCAACGCCCAAAGATGCGGCATAGACGGGATCCAGGGCATGCTCCGCATCCACAAAGGCCGCAACACCACCACGCTGTTGCACTTCAGCAATCGCGTGCAGGGTGAGCGTGGTTTTACCGGAACTTTCCGGGCCATAAACCTCCACCACACGACCCTTCGGGTAACCACCACCCAAAGCGAGATCTAGGGTCAGCGCACCGGTGGAAATCGTCTCCACCCGCATGCGGGAGGCATCCCCCAGCCGCATGATCGATCCCTTGCCGAAGTTGCGTTCGATCTGACCCAAAACCAGATTCAGTGCCTTGTCCCTCTCGCCTGAGGAACGGGGATCAGAAGCGCCGGATTTCATATCTGCAGGCATGAGAAGGACCTGAAACTAAGGAACGAGAGATCCAATGCCACAGAAGCGCCGAATCGTCTCAAGTAGTACAAGCGTACCGTAACGAATCAGGGCCATTGCGCCAGGGGGGCCAGAAAGCGATCCGAATGGAGCAACGCAATTCCAGGCGGAAGACCGCTCTGGTCCTTCGGGTGAAGATAGCCCCAACTCACCAGAAAACAGGGCAGTTGATCCAACCCTGGTGTTGAGCGCACCGCCTCAAGCGTCGCCCGGCGGTCTTCTACGAAGCCGCACAGGCTTCGCTGCCGCTGGAGCTGGAGCAGAACCTGAGGCTTAGCGCCAGCCTCACGACCATCCAGACGCCAAGGATCCAGGCCAAGGCTGTTCAGCAGCTCAGCGGTGAAGGCCTGTGTTTTTGTCGTCAGAACAGCCCACTCCACCCCCTCTGCTTCCAACTGCTTCAGCCGCTCCACTAGGCCGGGGAAAGGTCGATGCAACGCCAACCACGCGGAACGGTTCTGCCGCACCGCTTCGTCTCTGGAGGCATCGAGTGCCGCCTGCAGCTGCTCCGGCTGCCATCCACGCCGTTGCAGTGCCAAGGCCTGCGCTTCCCCATAGGACTGCAGCCAAACCTGAAGGTTCAGCGCCGGCAGTTCCGCGGCCAGGAGCACCATTTCCCAACCATGGTGCACCCACGGCCGCAGCTGACGGAAGGCGTCAGGCACCTGATCAGGGGAGAAGCCCTCTGGAGCAGCCTCAAGACGACGACAGGCGTGCCAAGCACTCCACCAGTACTCGGCCATTCCATCGACGATGACCCCGTCGAAATCGAAGACCAGCAGTGGGCGAAGGTTCATGGACAAAAACTGGGCCGCTAGGATTCGAACCTAGGAATGGCGAGACCAAAACCCGCTGCCTTACCGCTTGGCGACGGCCCACTGAACCGGAAAAGACCGCAACTTGCGGTTCACCGGAGTACTAATAGTTACTCATAGCAGCCAACCGTTCGTCAATCCACCAACGAACGATCAAGGAGGAAAAACCCTCAAGCGGGACAGTTCAGCCTCGCCGAAGACATCGCTGCGTAGCCGGTAACGCCGCACAAGATCGGCTTGCATCCGCAGAACACGCTCAGTTCGCGGCAGCAACTCCACCGGCCGGCCTTGAGGCATCACCACCTGTTCCACTGCAAGACGGCATTCCTCGAGAGCAGCCAATTCATCGTCCTGAGACACCCGGTCCGGTGAGGTGACCTCTGCGGCCGATTCGGTGGCCTGACGGCGCAGAAGACGGGCCATGGCACGGGTCACCTGGGGCAGGGTGTCGGATTTAATCACCAGAATCGGGATCCCCAGATCCCTGGCCTGACGGCGCAGGGACGGTTGACGGCTGAGGCCGAGCCGAACGCTCAACACCACATCGGCATCACTCAAATCATCCACAACCTGCGCCTTCCAGCCGTGGGAACGGATGGCCTCCCCCACAACACGAGGAGGGACCCCGCAACAGAGAACCTGCAGGTGCTCGGCGCTGGTCTCCGGAGAGGATTGTTCGACTGCTGCACTTACCTTGCGGACACTGACAGCAGGCATTGGCACGGGAACTGAGACGGCTTGTTCCGTAAACGGACGTTGGGACGGAGGGCGCAGCAAACCCGAAGACTGCGGCGGGTCCACCAGCTGAACGCCCCCCTCAGGCGTCAGCTCGCGCTCCTGAACCCTGGGTTTCAGACCCCGAAGCAGTTGGTCCACGGTGGCGGCAACGTCAGTGTGTATGGCCCAGCGCTGCCGGCTATGCATTTCAACTGCAACCGGAAAAGTCGGTTCGGCGGCGCGCTCCAACACCGTTTTCTGACTGCGACGCCGCCGGGCCTCCTCATCCCCGAGGGTGACCGTCTGAATTCCTCCCACCAGATCGCTGAGGGTGGGGTTCTTGATCAGGTTGGCCAAAGCATTGCCGTGAGCTGTGGCGACAAGCACCACGCCACGTTCAGCGATGGTGCGCGCGGCCTGTGCTTCCAGCTCTGTGCCGATCTCATCGATCACGATGACTTCTGGCATGTGATTTTCTACCGCCTCGATCATGGTTTGGTGCTGCAGCTCAGGCCTGGCCACCTGCATGCGGCGGGCCCGACCGATCGCGGGGTGGGGTATGTCGCCATCACCGGCGATCTCATTGCTCGTGTCGATCACAACAACGCGCCGCTCCAGCTCATCTGAAAGGACCCGGGCGATCTCACGCAACGCCGTTGTCTTGCCAACACCCGGGCGCCCCATCAACAGCAGGGATTGCCCTCCATCCAGGAGGTCCCGCACCATGGCAACGGTGCCGAACACGGCTCGCCCCACCCGGCAGGTCAGACCGACCACCTCGCCCTGACGGTTGCGGATCGCACTAATCCGGTGAAGCGTTCGTTCGATTCCCGCCCGGTTATCGCCACCGAACTGACCAAGCCTGGCCACCACGGCCGCCAGATCCTGCCGAGACAAGGGCGTGGAGCCCAGCTCAAGGGCACGGCCTGAATAACGCGCTTCCGGAACCCGACCGAGATCGAGCACCACCTCAAGCAACTGCTGTCGCGCCTCTTCAGGCTGCAACTGCTCCTGCACGGCGTCCGGGAGGAGCTCAAGAAGGCGATCCAGATCGTCGGTGACCCGTTGCGTGCCCATGGGATCTGCGCGTTTCAGCCTTCTAGCAAGAGCGCTGCAACCATGGCGTAACCAATGGACGCGCGAGAGAGAGGGCACGCTCCCAACCCTCGGGCCATTGCCACAAGGCAAGCCCACGGGTTTGCGCCTCATCCAGCACAGGCATCAGCAAGCGACGAGCCACACCACCAAAGGCGATGCCAGCCGGCCGCTCCGTCGGGTGCAGGAACTCCAGCGTTGCGGCATTGGTGCCACCGGCAAGCTGAAGCGGACCCGGCGGCGCCAGACCACGCATGGCACGCCAGAGCTGAACCGCAGCTCGCGCGGTGCCAGCGCCCACATCGCCGCTCATCGGACGCCCATCCAGCTGCCAGAGGGGTCTGTAACCGGCTTGGCGCAGGCGGGAGTAGCGACGCCAAAGCAAACCAGCAAACTGATCGGCCTTCACGGCGTGGCCCTCCAAGCCCGAGCTCACGGCCAAGCGCCGCAGGGGAACGTTGTACTGCTGAAGGCTTTGGATCAGCGTCGAGAAGCCCTCGTCATGCCCAGACGCCGTGTGAATCTCCACAGCATCGGGCTGGATCGATTTCAGCAAGGAGATCACCTGCTCGGGTGCCAGTCGGTGGTCGCGTTCCTCAATCAAGCCATGGGGGCAAGCCGGCAAGCAGCGGCCGCAGCCATAGCAACGCTGCTGGTCGATCCCAGCAGCGGGCGGAATCGCCGCCGCCGGACAAATCCTTTCGCAGGGCCGCGGGCAGTCCGCGGGGCAGTGGTCAGGATCGAACCAGGCCTTGCGGAAGTGAGCATCGATGCCATCGCTGAGACTGACCATTAGCCAGGGGCGACGCCCTGTTTGCGACTCAGCCCAGTCCAGCCCGCGACGCGCTGCAAGGGCGACCGCTGGATCTGCAGCCACATCAACGCAATGAACACCAACAGCAGCAAAAACAGCGGTCAGATCGGCTATGGCAGGCACATCCTGGTTGCTTGCTCCACAGATGAGCTTGACCCAGCGGCCCTGATCGAGGGCCTCGTCAGGCGTCAGGCCTTCAGATATGAGGTCATCGGTTCCCACTTCAGGCTGCGAGCACCACCCATCTCCACGATGATGCGTAGACGTGGTTCGCGCTTGCAAAGATCGCAGAGGGAAAGAAGTTCGGAGCGCGACAGCACCTGGCCTTCCAGCAGCCAGAGGGCCACAGGAGCATCACCTTCAAACAGGTCGCCGAGCTGGGGAGCCACCTCCTGCACTTCTCCCACAGCAGCACCACGACCAACACTTTGGTGACCGAGATGGGGAGGACGGATGCCGTGCTTCTGGGTGAGGAACACCTCCGGATCACCAAGGCCGCGGGCTGATGTCATGCGGGTGCTGTAACCGGCACCGCGCAGACGTCTTAATAGACGCGTTTCTGCACCGCCTTCGAGCGGAGCCTGAACCGCCAGACAGCCATTGGCTTCGAGATCACGGCGAAATGCCTGACCGGTGAGAAGCAGAGGCATGGCAGCTACAGGGATTAAAAGGATTCTGGCAGCAGGCAGAAGGATCAGGGGAGGGGGAAGGTCGGTGTTGTAAGTTCGATGTTTGTTCTGTGTTTCTGTGCCCGTCCGCTAGCCGGGCCTCCAGTCGGCAGAACAGATTCGGCGATTGCGCCGAATCTCCAGGCCAGTACGGAAGCTTTCTTCGGAAATCTCCGTCGGGAAACTGCAACAGCACATCGTGCAGATGCAAGTCCCAGCCTCGCTGCATCGTTCGCTAGCCCATTCGAATCAACTCCTTCGGGAGTTCCGCTTCGAACCACGTCTGCGTCCAATCGATCAGCACCTGACCCCATGCGGCTTTCCGCCTGGTGGTTGTCCACGCTGGCGCTTCCTCCCCATCCATGTCCATCGGCATCCTCGGGAAGAAGCTGGGTATGTCCCAGTTCTTCGACGAGCAGGGCAGAGCTGTTCCGGTCACCTTGATCGAAGCCGGCCCCTGCCGCATCACCCAACTCAAAAACGACGACACTGACGGTTATTCCGCAGTGCAGATCGGCTTTGGCGAAACCCGCGAAAAGCTGATCAACAAGCCCGCCCAGGGTCACCTGAACAAATCCGGTGAGGGGCTTCTGCGTCATCTGCGCGAATACCGCGTCGACAGCGTTGAAGGTCTCGAACTCGGTGGAGACATTACCGTCGGCGATTTCGAAGCCGGCCAGAAGGTGGACGTCAGTGGTGACACTGTCGGCCGCGGCTTCGCTGGCTACCAGAAGCGCCACGGCTTCAGCCGGGGTCCGATGACCCACGGCTCGAAGAATCACCGCGAGCCCGGTTCGACCGGTGCCGGCACGACCCCGGGCCGCATCTATCCCGGTAAGCGGATGGCCGGTCGCTACGGCGGCAAGAAAATCACCACCCGTGGCCTGACCATCCTCAAGGTGGACAGCGAGCACAACCTGCTGGTGGTGAAGGGATCCGTGCCCGGCAAGCCTGGTGCGCTGCTCAACATCCGCCCAGCCTTGCGCGTGGGCGCCAAGCCCGCCAAAGGAGGTAAGTGATGGCCAATTGTGTCGTTCGTGATTGGCAGGGCAAGGAAGCCGGCAAGGCAACCCTGGACCTGAAGGTGGCCAAAGAGACCACCGCCGTTGATCTCATGCATCGGGCTGTTCTGCGTCAGCAGGCCCATGCACGACAAGGAACCGCCAGCACCCTCACCCGTTCAGAAGTGCGTGGTGGTGGTCGCAAGCCCTACAAGCAGAAAGGAACTGGTCGGGCCCGTCAGGGCTCCATCCGGACTCCCCTGAAGCCCGGCGGCGGCATCATCTTTGGACCCAAACCCCGCACGTACAACCTTGCGATGAACCGCAAGGAGCGTCGTCTGGCCCTGCGCACTGCGCTGATGGCCCGCATTGACGATGTGACCGTCGTGAAGGACTTCGCTACTGCGCTGGAGGCCCCCAAGACCCGTGAAATCACGGATGCTCTGGGACGCCTCGGTGTCGCGGCCGGCTCCAAGGTGCTCATCGTTCTGACGAACCCCTCCGATGTTGTGCGCCGTTCCGTGCGCAACCTGGAGAAAGTCAAGTTGATCTCTGCAGATCAGCTGAACGTCTTCGACCTGCTCCACGCCAATGCTCTGGTGCTTGGCGAGGAAGCTCTCGCAACCATCCAGGAGGTCTACGGCGATGACTGAACGTTTCCAAGGACGCCTGGCGGATGTGATCCGCCGTCCCCTGATCACCGAGAAGGCCACCCGCGCCCTCGAAATCAACCAGTACACCTTCGAGGTAGACCACCGCGCCGCGAAGCCCGACATCAAGGCCGCCATTGAGCAGCTCTTCGATGTGAAGGTCACCGGCATCAGCACCATGAATCCCCCGCGACGCTCCCGTCGCATGGGTCGCTTCGCCGGCAAACGTGCCCAAGTGAAGAAAGCCGTGGTGCGCCTGGCGGAGGGCAACTCGATCCAACTCTTCCCTGAGTCCTGAGGGGTCTGAATCGTCATGGCAATCCGTAATTTCCGCCCCTACACCCCCGGTACCCGCACCCGGGTGGTCACTGATTTCAGTGAGATCACCAGCCGCAAGCCGGAGCGGACCCTGGTGGTGGCTAAACACCGCCGAAAGGGTCGCAACAACCGCGGTGTGATCACCTGCCGCCACCGTGGTGGTGGCCACAAGCGCCTCTACCGCGTGGTTGATTTCCGTCGCAATAAGCACGGTGTCCCCGCCAAGGTGGCCGCAATTCACTACGACCCGCACCGCAACGCGCGTCTGGCACTGCTCTTCTACGCCGATGGCGAGAAGCGCTACATCCTGGCTCCCGCAGGAGTTCAGGTGGGTCAGACCGTGGTCTCCGGCCCTGATGCCCCGATCGAGAACGGCAATGCCATGCCGTTGTCCTCGGTGCCCCTTGGTTCGGCTGTTCACTGCGTTGAGCTCTACGCCGGTCGTGGCGGCCAGATGGTCCGGACCGCCGGTGCCAGCGCCCAGGTGATGGCAAAAGAAGGCGACTACGTCGCTCTGAAGCTGCCCTCCACCGAGGTGCGCCTGGTTCGCCGCGAGTGCTACGCCACCCTCGGCGAGGTCGGCAACTCCGAAATGCGCAACACCAGCCTGGGCAAGGCCGGTCGTCGCCGCTGGCTCGGACGTCGTCCTCAGGTTCGAGGCAGTGTGATGAACCCCTGCGATCACCCCCACGGTGGTGGTGAGGGTCGTGCACCGATCGGCCGTTCCGGCCCGGTGACCCCCTGGGGCAAACCCGCCCTGGGTCTCAAGACCCGCAAGCGGAACAAACCCAGCAACCAATACGTTCTCCGGAAGCGTCGCAAGACCTCCAAGCGGAGCCGTGGCGGACGCGATTCCTGATGCAATCCATCACTTTGCCGCTTGCTTAAACCGTTATGGGACGTTCACTCAAAAAAGGTCCGTTTATTGCCGACAGCCTGCTTCGCAAGGTTGAAAAGCAGAACGACAACGACGACAAGTCTGTGATCAAGACCTGGTCACGGGCTTCCACAATCCTGCCGATGATGATCGGCCACACGATCGCGGTTCACAACGGCCGCACCCATGTGCCGGTGTTTATCACCGAGCAAATGGTGGGTCACAAGCTGGGAGAGTTCGCTCCCACCCGCACCTTCAAGGGCCACATCAGAGACAAGAAAGGAGGCCGCTAATCCATGACATCGTCAACCCCAACGGCACCCACTGCCCAGGCTCACGGCCGCTTCATCCGAGGCTCCGTGTCAAAGGTGCGCCGTGTGCTCGACCAAATCCGTGGCCGCACCTACCGCGACGCGCTGATCATGCTCGAGTTCATGCCCTACCGCTCCACCGGCCCGATCACCAAGGTGCTCCGGTCTGCGGTGGCCAACGCTGAGCACAACCTCGGTCTTGACCCCTCTTCTCTGGTGATCTTGAGCGCCAGCGCTGACATGGGCCCCTCCATGAAGCGCTATCGCCCCCGCGCCCAAGGCCGGGCTTTCCAGATCAAGAAACAGACCTGCCACATCAGCATTGCTGTGGCGGCTCAGACCGATTCCTGACCCCCGAGGACTCTGACCCAATGGGACACAAAATCAACCCAACCGGTCTGCGCCTGGGGATCACCCAGGAACACCGGTCACGCTGGTACGCCTCCAGCAAAAACTATCCGGCCCTCCTTCAGGAGGATGACCGGATTCGCAAGTTCATCCACAAGAAGTACGGCTCCGCCGGCATCAGCGATGTGCTGATCGCCCGTAAGGCCGACCAACTTGAAGTTGAACTCAAGACCGCACGCCCTGGTGTGCTGGTCGGCCGTCAAGGCAGCGGCATCGAAGACCTTCGTTCTGGCATTCAGAAGACCGTCGGCGACTCCAGTCGTCAGGTGCGGATCAATGTTGTCGAGGTCGAACGCGTCGACGGTGATGCATTCCTGCTTGCCGAGTACATCGCCCAGCAGCTGGAGAAGCGTGTGGCCTTCCGCCGCACGATCCGCATGGCTGTGCAGCGCGCTCAGCGTGCCGGCGTTCTGGGTCTGAAGATCCAGGTGTCCGGTCGCCTGAACGGTGCTGAGATTGCTCGGACGGAATGGACCCGTGAGGGTCGGGTGCCTCTGCATACCCTGCGTGCCGACATCGACTACGCCACCAAGGTGGCCAGCACGACCTACGGCGTGCTCGGCATCAAGGTGTGGGTGTTCAAGGGCGAGGTGCTGAGCGAACAGGCTCAGCCCATGCCGGTGGGAGCCGCCCCCCGGCGCCGGGCCAGCCGTCGGCCCCAACAGTTCGAAGACCGCTCCAACGAGGGTTGAACAGGAGGCCTGAACCATGCTGAGTCCAAAACGCGTCAAATTCCGTAAGCAGCAGCGAGGCCGCATGCGCGGCGTCGCCACCCGGGGCAACACCATTGCCTTCGGACAGTTCGCGCTGCAGGCACAGGAATGTGGCTGGATCACCTCGCGCCAGATCGAGGCCAGCCGTCGTGCCATGACCCGCTACGTCAAGCGTGGCGGAAAAATCTGGATCCGGATCTTCCCCGACAAGCCAGTCACTATGCGCGCTGCCGAAACCCGGATGGGTTCCGGTAAGGGCAACCCAGAATTCTGGGTTGCGGTGATCAAGCCCGGCCGGATCCTGTTCGAGATGGGCGGTGATGAAATCACCCCCGAAATCGCCAAGGAAGCTATGCGCCTCGCGCAATACAAGCTTCCCGTGAAGACCAAGTTCATCCAGCTGGATGAGCAGGAGAAGTCAGCTGGTGCCAAGGCTCCGGCAGCTTCTGAAGCCGTCACCGTGGAGTCCTGACCATGGCCCGTCCTAACGCCGCCGATGTGCGCAGCCTGTCCGATTCGGACATCAACGAACAGATCGATGGCCTGCGCCGCGAACTGTTCCAACTCCGTTTCGAGCAGGCCACGCGCCAGCTCGCTAATACGCACCGTTTCAAAGAGGTCCGCATCAAGCTGGCCCAGCTGCTGACGGTGCAGTCGGAGCGCCAGCGCTCCACCGCCTCCTGATCCCCCACTCCGTAACCATGGCAGTCAAGGAAAGGATCGGCACCGTCGTCAGCGACAAGATGGAAAAAACGGTGGTGGTCGCGGTGGAAAGCCGCTTCCCACACCCCATCTATCAAAAGACGGTCAGCCGTACCACCCGTTACAAGGCTCACGACGAAGACAACACTTGTCGCGTCGGTGACCGCGTTCGCATCACTGAAACCCGTCCGATGAGCCGCCAGAAGCGGTGGGCCATCGCCGAGGTTCTCAGCCACAGCCCCAAGGCTGCAGCTGAGGAAGCCAACAAGGCTGAAGCTCAGGAGGTGAAGCAGTGATCCAGCAGGAGTCCTACCTCACCGTTGCCGACAACAGCGGCGCCAAGCGCATCCAGTGCATTCGCGTCCTCGGCACCAACCGTCGCTATGCCCACGTGGGCGACGTAATCGTTGCCGCCGTCAAGGATGCCGCCCCCAACATGGGCGTCAAAAAGTCCGACGTGGTGAAGGCCGTTGTGGTGCGCACCAAAGCCACCATGCGTCGTGAAACCGGAAACTCGATCCGGTTCGACGACAACGCCGCCGTCATCATCAACGACGACAAAAACCCGAAAGGTACCCGCGTCTTCGGACCGGTTGCCCGTGAGCTGCGTGAGCGCAGCTTCACCAAAATCGTGTCCCTCGCTCCGGAGGTGATCTGACTATGGCGACTGCAACCACCAAGGCCAAGTCCACCGAGCGCATCAAAATGCGCATCCGCAAGGGAGACACCGTTCAGGTGATCGCCGGCAAGGACAAGGGCAAGACCGGTGCCGTTCTGCGCACCCTGCCCAACGAGAACCGCGTCGTCGTGGAGGGCGTGAACATGCGCACCCGCCACGAAAAGCCCACCCAAGAGGGCGAGACAGGCCGCATCGTGACGGAGGAAGCTTCCCTGCATGCCTCCAACGTGATGTTGTATTCCACCGATAAAAAGGTGGCAAGCCGCGTTGAAATCGTCGTCGAGAAGGACGGCACCAAGAAGCGCCGGCTCAAGAAAACCGGTGAAGTCATCGACTGATCCCGACTTCTGACCACGCCCAGAAGCACCCCAACCCGTTATGTCACTCAAGAAGCGCTACCGGGAGACCATCCAGCCCAAGCTGCAGAAGGATCTCTCCCTCACCAACATCCATGAAGTCCCCAAGGTGCTGAAAGTCACCGTTAACCGGGGTCTCGGCGAAGCCGCCGCCAATGCCAAGTCTCTTGAGGCTTCGGTGAATGAGCTGGCGCAGATCACCGGCCAAAAGGTCGTTGTGACCCGTGCCAAAAAAGCCATCGCTGGCTTCAAGATTCGGCAGGGCATGCCGATCGGCTGTGCCGTCACCCTCCGTGGTGATCGGATGTATGCCTTCCTCGAGCGCCTGATCAACCTGGCGCTGCCCCGCATTCGCGACTTCCGCGGGGTCAGCCCCAAGAGTTTCGATGGCCGCGGCAATTACACCCTTGGGGTGCGCGAACAGATCATTTTCCCTGAGATCTCCTTCGACAAGATCGATGCGATCCGGGGCATGGACATCACCATCGTGACCACTGCCCGTTCGGACGAAGAGGGCCGGGCCCTCCTCCGCGAGATGGGAATGCCGTTCCAGAGCAACTGAGCCCTCCCCGTCGACACCTATGGCCAACCACGACCCCATTTCCGACATGCTCACCCGCATTCGCAATGCGAGTGAGAAACGTCACGAAACCACCAAGATCCCCGCTTCGCGGATGACCCGCAGCATCGCCAAGGTGCTGCAACAGGAGGGCTTCATCTCCGAGATCAGCGAGCAGGGTGAAGGCGTTCGCACCGAACTGGTGCTCGCCCTCAAGTACAGCGGCAAGCACAGGCTGCCCACCATCCGCTCCATGCAGCGGGTCAGCAAGCCCGGTCTCCGCATATACAAGAACACTCGCGGCCTGCCCAAAGTCCTCGGCGGACTGGGTGTGGCGATCATCTCCACCTCCAAGGGTGTGATGAGCGACCGCGACGCCCGCCGTGAGGGCGTCGGTGGCGAAGTGCTCTGTTACGTCTACTGATCCGGAGCTGAACCATGTCACGAATCGGCAAAAACCCCGTTCCCGTCCCTGAAAAGGTCACCGTTTCCCTCGACGGCCTCACCGTCAAGGTGAAAGGGCCCAAAGGCGAGCTGGAGCGCACCCTTCCTGATGGCGTCAGCGTCAGCCAGGACAACAACACCATCGTGGTCTCCCCCACGAGCACCAAGCGCATCTCCCGTGAGCGCCACGGCCTGAGCCGCACCCTTGTCGCCAACATGATCGAGGGTGTCAACAACGGCTACAGCAAGTCCCTGGAGATCGTCGGCGTGGGCTCCCGTGCCCAGGTCAAAGGCAAAACCCTCGTGGTGAGTGCTGGCTACAGCCACCCCGTCGAGATGGAAGCACCTGAGGGCATCACCTTCAAGGTGGAGAACAACACCAAGGTGATTGTCTCCGGAATCGATAAGGAGCTGGTGGGCAACGAAGCCGCCAAGGTCCGCGCCATCCGCCCCCCCGAGCCTTACAAGGGCAAGGGCATCAAGTACGAGGGCGAGCGCATCCTGCGCAAGGCAGGCAAGTCCGGCAAGAAATAAGCCTTGTCCTGACGTTCCTACCCTTCATCCACCATGTCCCAACTGTCCCGCAAACAGCAGACGCAGAAACGCCACCGGCGTCTGCGTCGTCACATCACCGGAACCTCAGACCGTCCGCGGCTGGCCGTGTTCCGCTCCAACAACCACATCTACGCCCAGGTCATCGACGACGCGGCCCAGAGCACACTGTGCTCAGCCTCCACCGTTGACAAGGAGCTGCGTGCCGGCCTCAAGGCTCCGGCTGGCGGCTGCGACGCCTCTGTCGCCGTCGGCGAACTGGTCGCCAAGCGCGCCATTGCCAAAGGCATCCAGCAGGTGGTGTTCGACCGCGGCGGAAATCTGTACCACGGCCGGATTAAAGCCCTCGCCGATGCCGCCCGGGAAGCGGGCCTTCAGTTCTGATTCCTGCTTAACCCATGACAGATTCCTCCCCCCAATCCAATCCCAACGCCGTACCGGGTGCAGCCGACGTTCCAGCGGCAGCCGAAGGGCAGCAGCATCAGGAACAGCGCCGCGGCCGTGGCGACCGTGACGGTCGTCGTGGCGACCGGCGTGGTGGTCGTCGCGGCCAAGAGCGCGACTCCGAATGGCAAGAGCGCGTGGTTCAGATCCGCCGCGTCTCCAAAACCGTCAAAGGCGGCAAGAAGATGAGCTTCCGGGCCATCGTTGTCGTCGGCAACGAGAAAGGCCAGGTCGGCGTTGGCGTCGGCAAGGCAGGTGATGTGATCGGTGCTGTCCGCAAGGGTGTTGCCGATGGCAAAAAGCACCTCGTCAAGGTGCCGCTGACCCGTCACAACTCCATCCCGACCATCTCCAATGGTCGTGACGGTGCTGCGAGCGTGCTCATCCGCCCTGCAGCGCCTGGTACCGGTGTGATCGCTGGCGGTTCAATCCGCACAGTGCTCGAACTCGCTGGCATCAAGAATGTCCTGGCCAAGCGTCTGGGCAGCAAGACCCCCCTGAACAATGCACGGGCTGCCATGGTGGCCCTGTCGCTTCTCCGCACCCATAAGGAGACGGCCAAGGAACGGGGAATCTCCCTCGAACAGATCTATTCCTGATTCGCGATGACTCTCCGACTCGATTCCCTCAAATCAAACAAGGGCGCTCGTCGCCGCAAACTGCGCAAGGGCCGCGGCATCGCTGCCGGTCAGGGCGCCAGCTGCGGCTTCGGTATGCGCGGCCAGAAATCCCGCTCGGGTCGCCCCACGCGCCCCGGTTTCGAGGGTGGCCAAATGCCTCTTTACCGCCGGGTGCCGAAGCTGAAGCACTTCCCCCTGGTCAATCCCAAGCACTTCACCGTGCTCAACGTCTCGGCATTGAACGACCTGAAGGACGGCAGCTCCGTCAACTTGGATTCCCTAGTTAAGGACGGCATCGTGACCAGCCCCAAGCATCCGCTGAAGATGCTCGGCAACGGTGAACTGAAAGCCCAAAAGCTGACAGTGCAAGCCGCGGCGTTCACAGCATCCGCCCGCACCAAGATCGAAGCCGCAGGTGGCACCTGCGAAATCCTCGACTAATCAAGGGCTCGCCCCCAAGTCAGCCCTAGGGTCTGAGCCGTCCGCTGGATTTCGATCCACGGGCGGCTTCTTGGCTTTTCGCCCAACTTCACTTTCTTCCGGACATGCTCGTCAGTCGGGGTCGCAACCCCAACGCCTCCGAAGTGATCGGCCAGCTGATCACCAACCCTGGGCTCCGCAGTCGTGTGCTCACCACACTCGGTCTGCTGTTGTTGGTGCGTCTTGGGATCTACATCCCGATGCCAGGAATCGATCGAGAAGCGTTCAAGCAGTTCATCGATCAGGGCGGACAGCTGATCGGTTTCCTCGACATTTTCACCGGCGGGGGCATCTCCACCCTGGGCATTTTTGCCCTTGGGATCCTGCCGTTCATCAATGCCTCGATCATCCTCCAGCTGCTGACCGCAGCGCTGCCGCAACTGGAAGACCTCCAGAAGAATGAGGGCGAGGCCGGCCGACGCAAGATCGCCCAGATCACTCGCTATGTGGCGCTGGGATGGGGGCTCGTCCAGAGCGTGGTCTTCGCGATGATCCTGCGCCAATACGCCGTGGAAGGCCTCAGCGAAGTGACCTTTGTGGTGCAGACGGCACTGGCCTTAGTCACCGGATCGATGGTGGTGATGTGGCTGAGTGAAGTGATCACGGAGCGGGGCATCGGCCAGGGAGCCTCCCTGGTGATTTTTCTGAACATCGTCGCCACCCTGCCGCGCACCCTCGGCGCCACGATCGAAGCCGCTCAAACCGGTGACCGCGACACCGTGCTGGGCATCATTGTTCTTGTGCTGGTGTTCCTGGCAACGATCGTTGGAATCATCTTCGTGCAGGAGGGGGCTCGCCGTATTCCCATCGTCAGTGCCAAGCGCCAGGTGGGTGGAGCAGGCGTTCTCCCCACCCGTCAGAGCTATCTGCCGCTCAAGCTGAATGCTGGCGGTGTGATGCCGATCATCTTTGCCTCAGCCCTTATTTTCCTGCCGGTCACCATCGCCAACCTGACCAAGAGCGAGTGGTTGATCCGTGCTGCCAGTGCACTAAATCCCGGAGCAGCGAACCCCTGGCCGTACGCTCTGACCTTTTTTGGGTTGATCCTGGGCTTCTCCTACTTCTACGCCTCACTCACGGTGAATCCCGCTGACATAGCCACCAACCTGAAACGGGGTGGTGTGGCAATTCCGGGCGTCCGCCCCGGCAGCGCCACGGCCAACTATCTCTCAGGAGTCCAGAACCGCCTCACCTTGCTGGGTGGTCTGTTCCTCGGCGCCGTCGCCATCATTCCTGCGGCCGTGGAACGCGCCACAAATGTGCAGACCTTCCAAGGTCTTGGCGCTACTTCACTGCTGATCCTGGTCGGTGTGGCCATCGACACCGCCAAGCAAGTGCAGACCTATGTGATTTCTCAACGCTACGAAGGCCTGGTTCGCCAATGAGCGCTGCTGAGCAGCGCACCTTCCGTTCACTTCACCCCACGATTACGAAACCATGAAAAATTGCTTGCTCTTTCTTGGCCCTCCCGGAGCCGGCAAAGGCACCCAGGCCACCCGACTGTGCGATGCCAACAGCATGAAGCATCTGTCCACAGGCGATCTGCTTCGCTCTGAAGTGTCAGCCGGCAGCGAACTAGGCAAAGAAGCTGAAGCGGTGATGAACCGCGGCGAGTTGGTGAGCGACGCCCTCGTGCTGGCAATTGTGGAAAGCCAGATGAAGGCACTCACCACGGATGGATGGCTGCTGGATGGGTTTCCACGCACAGTGCCCCAAGCGGAAGCCCTCGAACCCCTACTGGCCGAATTGCAGCAACCCATCCAGGCCGTGGTTCTGCTGGAGCTGGATGACGCCGTTTTGATTGAACGGCTGCTGGCCCGCGGTCGCGCCGACGACAACGAAGCGGTGATCCGCAATCGCCTTGAGGTTTACCGTGAGAAAACGGCACCTCTAATTCGCTTTTACAGCGATAAAGGTCTCCTGGTTTCCGTCCCTGCCCAGGGCTCTGTCGAGGAGATCACCAAGCGGATCGAATCCATACTGAGTTGACCCGCATGGTAATGTTGCCGTTTGGAAATTTGGAGAGCCACGCCTCATGAAGGTGCGCAGCTCAGTGAAAAAAATGTGTGACAAGTGCCGGGTGATCCGTCGCCACGGCAAGGTCATGGTCATTTGCACCAACCCCAAGCACAAACAGCGCCAGGGCTGATCCCCAGCTGTTCTAAAACATTCCTCGCCTCCAGGACCTCGGAGGTATCTGTCCTTTTCAACTGAACGAACGTGGCACGGATCGCCGGCGTTGACATTCCCCGCGACAAGCGGATTGAAGTGTCCCTCACCTACATCTACGGAGTTGGGCTCACCCGCTCACAGTCCATCCTGGCCAAAACCGGTGTGAACCCTGACATCCGGGTGAAAGATCTGGAGGACGGAGATCTTCAGAAGCTCCGCGGTGCTCTAGAGGAGTACACGGTGGAAGGTGATCTGCGCCGTCAGGAAGGCATGGCCCTCAAGCGCCTGCAAGACATTGGCTGCCTCCGTGGCCGTCGCCACCGCATGAGCCTTCCGGTTCGTGGCCAACGCACCCGCACCAACGCCCGTACCCGCCGCGGCGCGCGGAAAACTGTGGCTGGCAAGAAGAAGTAAGTCCTCTACATCCTTATCCCTGACTGCATACGGCCATGGCTAAAACCGTCAAAAAATCCGGGCCTAAGAAGGCCAAGCGCAACGTCCCCAACGGTGTTGCTCACATCCAGAGCACCTTCAACAACACCATCGTGTCCATCACCGACACGGCCGGTGAGGTGATTTCTTGGTCCTCCGCAGGCGCCAGTGGTTTCAAAGGTGCTCGCAAAGGCACCCCCTTCGCCGCTCAAACTGCTGCAGAGGCAGCCGCACGTCGTGCACTCGACCAAGGCATGCGTCAGATTGAAGTGCTTGTGAGAGGCCCTGGCTCAGGCCGTGAGACCGCCATTCGCGCACTCCAAGTTGCTGGCCTCGAAATCACCCTGATTCGCGACGTCACTCCCCTGCCCCATAACGGTTGCCGCCGGCCCAAGCGCCGCCGCGTCTGAACCGAGCTGATTTCCGTCCGGTTTCTCCACTTACCCCGATTCAGATCGTGTTGCAGTACCAGATTGATCGCATCGAGCATCAGGTGGCCGAGGATCGCGCCCAGTCCGGCGTCTTCCTGATCGGCCCCCTAGAGCGTGGCCAGGCCACGACCCTGGGCAACGCGTTGCGTCGCGTGCTGATGGGTGGCCTCGAAGGCAGTGCCGTCACCGCTATCCGGATTGCCGGTGTCAATCACGAATACGCCACGGTTCCTGGGGTACGTGAAGACGTTCTCGACATCCTGCTGAACTGCAAGGAGCTCACAGTCAGCAGCCGTTCGGCCGAACTGGAGATCGGCCGTCTTGTGGTGGCTGGTCCCGCTGAAGTCAAGGCCGGAGATCTGCAGTTCTCCTCTCAGGTTCAAGTGGTGGACGCCGATCGTCCGATCGCCACCGTGGCCGATGGCCACAGCCTCGAGCTGGAAGTTCACGTTGAGCGTGGCGTCGGCTATCGCCCGGTGGATCGGTACAACGAAGAAACCAGTGCCATCGATCTGCTCCAGATCGATGCGGTGTTCATGCCTGTGACCCGGGTCAATTTCACGATTGACGAAACCGCCGTTGCTGAAGGCGGTTCGGCCCGCGAGCGCCTTCGGATGGAGATCATCACTGACGGCTCCATTACTCCCGACGACGCCCTGGCTCAGTCGGCCAATCAATTGATTGAGCTGTTCCAGCCGCTTGCCACGGTCACTCTCGTGGAGGAAGTTCCTGCTGAACCCGAGCCCTCGGCGGAAGCACAGATTCCTCTAGAGGAATTGAACCTTTCGGTTCGGGCCTACAACTGCCTCAAGCGCGCCCAGGTCAACTCCGTGTCTGACCTGATGGGCTTCAGCTATGAGGATCTACTCGAGATCAAGAACTTCGGTTCCAAATCCGCTGATGAAGTCATCGAAGCCCTCGAGCGCATCGGCATCTCCATCCCCCAGAGCCGGACTTCTGCATAACCGCAGAACGGCCTGAACGTCCTTTTTCGTCTTCGTCACCGACAGAACCATGCGTCATCAATGCCGAGTTCCTCAGCTGGGACGTCCAGCTGACCAGCGCAAGGCAATGCTGCGCGCCCTAACCACCCAGCTGATTCGCGAAGGTCGGGTCACCACCACCAAGGCACGGGCCAAGGCGCTTCGCGATGAAGCCGAGCGCATGATCACCCTGGCCAAGGACGGCAGCCTCGCCTCTCGTCGCCGGGCCATGGGCTACATCTACGACAAGCAACTGGTGCATGCCCTGTTCGACAAGGCACCCAACCGCTACAGCGATCGCAAGGGCGGCTACACCCGCATCACGCGTACCGTTCCCCGCCGTGGCGATAACGCCGAGATGGCCATCATTGAATTGGTCTGATCAGGCCTCACGTCAGTCCTGACGTTTGAATACCGCACCCTCGTCTGCAAGTCTTGAGCCAGCGTCCCTTCAGCGGATCGGCCTCAGCCTTCAGTACGAGGGTTCTTCGTTTTGTGGCTGGCAGCGCCAACGCAACGGTCGCAGTGTTCAGGCCGTGCTGGATGACGCCATCGCCCAGCTCGATCCGCACCGGCCAGTGCAGACCTTTGCCGCCGGTCGTACCGATGCCGGCGTTCATGCCGCCGGCCAGGTGGTGCACTTCGACTGCAGTGGCCCGATCCCCGCTCACAAATGGGCCCCGGCCTTGAACGGCCGCCTGCCGAGCACCATTCGTGTGCGCGAATCCGTCGCCCGTTCCCTCGATTGGCATGCCTGTTACTCCGCCATCTACCGGCGGTACCGGTACACGATTCACAACGGCCGGCGCCCCAATCTGTTTCTCAGCCCCTGGAGCTGGCACCGCTACCAACAGAGGCTGGATGCGTCCCGCATGCGGGACGCTTTGAACACCATGCTTGGCCTACACGACTTCAGCGCCTTCATGAAGGCAGGCAGCCGTCGCGCCCATGCCCGAACAACCGTGCAGGAGGTGCTCGTGGAGCGCCAAGGCGATCTTCTCCGGGTTGAGATTCAGGCCAGTGGTTTTCTGTACGGCATGGTTCGCCTGCTGATGGCCCAGTTGGTGGCCGTTGGCGAGCACCGTCTCAGTGTTGCCGCCTTTGAACATCGCTGGCGGGAACGACGACGCCACGAGGTGAAGGAGGCAGCGCCAGCCACAGGCCTCTGCTTGCTTCGGGCTGGCTATGCGGAGCCCATCTTCACCAAAGCCGGCTGGTACGATTGTCAACCGTGGTTTTTTCTGGCCGAGAGCGATCCGCCTCCGGATCCACCCTCAACGCCGGAATAAACGGGCCTCTACTTGGAATGCTGCCCAACTCACAGGAGCTGGAGGGCTGAAGAGTAAGCTCGATCTTTAGCCCCGTCAGGTCCAGCTCTGGACCGACCCCCTTTGCCCAGTTCCGCTGCATTAGGCGGGACATACCCGAACCGGCATGCCGGCGCGATGAACAAGACCTCTCTCCCCCCGATTGATTCGATCGACCGCCAGTGGTACTTGGTGGACGCTGAGAATCAAACCCTCGGCCGTTTGGCCACTGAAGTGGCAGCCGTGCTCCGCGGCAAGAACAACCCCAGCTTCACCCCCCATCTGGACACCGGTGATTTTGTCGTCGTTGTGAACGCCGAGAAGATCAAGGTCTCCGGCCGTAAGCCCCAGCAGAAGCTGTACCGCCGTCACTCCGGTCGTCCCGGTGGAATGAAGGTGGAAACCTTCGAGGCTCTGCAGGAAAGGATTCCCGAGCGGATCGTGGAGAAGGCCATCAAAGGCATGCTTCCCCACAACGCCCTGGGCCGCCAGATGTTCCGCAAGCTCAAGGTCTACAAGGGCACCGAGCATCCCCACGCCGCTCAGAAGCCCCAGCCTCTTCAGCTCAACCCCTCCGCATCCGCCAAATGAGCAACAATTCCGTCGTTTATTGGGGCACCGGTCGTCGCAAGACTTCTGTCGCCCGTGTTCGCCTCGTCCCCGGCAATGGAACGATCACCATCAACGGTCGTCCCGGCGACAACTATCTGAACTACAACCCCTCATACATCGCAGCGGTGAAGGCTCCCCTAGAGACCCTCGGCCTTAGCAGCGAGTACGACATCCTCGTGAACGTTCACGGTGGTGGACTCACCGGTCAGTCCGGCGCCATTAAGCAGGGTGCTGCCCGCGCCCTGTGTGAACTGTCTGCCGACAACCGCAAGCCGCTGAAGACGGAAGGTCACCTGAGCCGCGACCCCCGTGCCAAGGAACGCCGCAAGTACGGCCTCAAGAAAGCCCGTAAGGCTCCTCAGTTCTCCAAGCGCTGATTTTTTACCGATGCCAAAGCCCGACATTCATCCCACCTGGTATCCCGACGCCAAGGTGATCTGCAACGGCGAAGTGGTCATGACCACAGGCGCCACCCAGCCCGAGATCCACGTCGACGTCTGGAGCGGCAACCACCCCTTCTTCACTGGCACCCAGAAGATTCTCGACACCGAGGGTCGTGTGGACCGCTTCATGAAGAAGTACGGCATGGGCACCAAGAAAAAAGGTGCCGACTCCGCCAAGGCCGAGTCCAAAGCCTGAGGGTGAGAACGGGGCATGGACGCCTCGACCTTGTTCACACGGCTGGAAACAGCCACAGCCAGCTTCCGCAACCTCGAGCGGCAGCTGGCTGATCCTGATGTGGCCGCTGATCCGAAGCGGATTGAATCGATCGCACGGGAGCGATCAAGGCTTGAGCCTCTTGTGCTCGACTTCGAGGAACTCAAGAAACTCGAATCCGAGCGTGATTCCGCACGTCAACTGCTCAAAGACAGTCGCGGTGACGCTGCGATGGAGGAACTTGCGCAAGATGAGTTGGCCAGCCTCCAAGAGCAGCATTCAACGCTGACGGAGCGGCTCACCCTCGCTCTGCTGCCGCGAGATCCCCGCGATGAGCGCAGCGTGATGCTGGAAATTCGTGCCGGCGCAGGGGGCGACGAGGCCTGTCTCTGGGCCGGTGATCTGGCACGGATGTATGAGCGTTACAGCCAGAAAGTGGGCTGGGCCGTGCAATCCATCAGCTGCACCGAGGCCGACCTGGGAGGGTTTCGTGAACTAATCCTTTCGGTGCGTGGCGACAGCGTTTACAGCCAACTGAAATTTGAAGCGGGAGTGCATCGGGTGCAACGCGTCCCGGCCACAGAATCCCAGGGTCGGGTCCACACCTCCACAGCCACGGTGGCCGTGATGCCGGAAGCCGATGCCGTGGAAGTTCAGCTCGATCCAAAGGATCTCGACATCAGCACCGCTCGTTCAGGCGGTGCGGGGGGGCAAAACGTCAACAAGGTGGAAACAGCCGTGGACCTTCTCCACAAACCCACGGGGATCCGTGTGTTCTGCACCCAGGAACGCTCCCAGCTGCAGAACCGGGAACGGGCGCTGGAAATCCTGCGCGCCAAATTGTTGGAGCGGGAGCAGGCTGCTGCTGCGGAACGGGAAAGCAGCGACCGCCGCGCCCAGGTGGGCAGTGGTGACCGCTCCGAAAAAATCCGCACCTACAACTACAAAGACAACCGAACCACCGATCACCGGCTGGGTCGAAACTTCACCCTTGAGCCTGTGCTGGAGGGCCAATTGGAGGACCTGATCGGTGCGTGCATCGCCGAAGAGCAACGTCAGAAACTCGAAGCCCTGAGCGATCAAGCCGAGACCTGACGGTCAAGCACCAATGACGTATTTCGCCCATTCCTGATGATGCCCGGAATGGATCTGGCGCCGGGCCTCAAAACTGAGGCTGCTGGCCGGCCGCCGCGGGACATGGCGCAAAGGCATGGCGGCTTCCTTCGGAGTTCGGTTGCCCTTTCGCACATTGCAGCTGAGACAGGCGGTGGTCACGTTCTCCCAGGTGTCACCACCTCCCCGACTGCGGGGCATCACATGGTCGATTGACAACTGATTGTCACGACTGCCGCAGTACTGGCAGGTGTGGTTGTCCCGCTGGAAGAGGTTGCGACGCGTCAGGGGCAGCTGACGGAAGGGAACGCGGACGTACTGCCGCAGGCGAATCACCGTCGGCAGGTGGGTGCCTTGACGAAGTTGTCGACAGGGGTCGTGTTCCAGGCTCTCGGCCTTGCCCTTCAGCATCATCACCACAGCCCTTCTCCAGGTGGTGATATTGAGCGGCTCGTAGGACGCATTGAGAACGAGAACCTGGCCCATGCCAGCTCACTCAATAAGGTTCATGCTATCGGCGATGTGAAGCCGTCTCGGTAGCGCCGAGCACTGCCTGTGACTCCGGAGCTGAATCCACGTCAGCGCGCCTGGGTGGAAGTTTCACCTGCAGCGATTCAGGCCAATGCCAGGGCTCTCTGCCAGCACCTCGGTCCTCGTACCCAACTGATGGCGGTGGTGAAGGCCGATGGTTATGGACACGGCGCCGAAACGGTGGCACGGGCTGCTCTGAAAGGGGGAGCCACCAGCCTTGGCGTGGCCACGCTGCAGGAGGGTCTTGAACTGAGGCGGGCCGGCCTGGAGGCACCGGTGCTGTTGCTGAGCAACCTCTGTGAACCAGACGACCTGCGCACCTGCCTGCACTGGCGGTTGATGCCCACCCTGAGCAGCCTCAAGGAGGCCCAGCTCTGCAATGAGCTCGCTGCCGACAGCGGTCGATGTTTCGACGTGCAGCTGAAGATCGACACCGGCATGGCACGGCTGGGCTGCTCCCTCAGCGACGGCTATCAGACCGCGACGGAGCTGCAAAATCTGGAACACCTCAATCTGGAAGGCATCTACAGCCATCTGGCCTGTGCTGATGAGCCAGACGATGCCTTGACCAGCCTCCAGCAGGATCGTTTCGTGAGCATGCTCTCGGCCCTGCCCCAAGCGGGCACCAGCATCAACCGCCATCTGGCCAACTCCGCGGGGACCCTGCTCAACCGGGAACTGCACCACGACCTCGTGCGCGTTGGTCTAGCCCTATACGGCCATGCCCCCGCTGCCCATCTGAGCGATGTCATTCCCCTGCAACCCGCGCTGGCGGTTCGCGCCCGGGTCAGCCTGATCCGCGAGGTAGCCGCTGGCACAGGAGTCAGCTACGGCCACCGCTTCATCACCCAGCGCCCAACTCGGCTAGCGGTGGTGGGCATCGGCTATGCCGATGGAGTTCTGCGGTCCCTCAGCGGGCACATTCACGCGCTGTATCGCAATCGCCAGCTGCCTCAGGTGGGAGCCATCACCATGGACCAGCTGATGCTGGATGCCACCGATGCAGCTGAGCTGGAGGAAGGCGACATCGTCACTCTGCTGGGCCAAGACGGCGATCTGGAGTTAAGCCCTCAGATTTGGAGCAACCACTGCGGTTCGATTCCCTGGGAGATCCTCTGTGGTTTCAAACGACGCCTACCCCGCGTTGAAGTCTGACCAACTGCCCAGCACTTGGTACTCTGGGTGCGCTGCTGGAGAGGTGGCTGAGTGGTTGAAAGCGGCTCCCTGCTAAGGAGTTACAGGAGGCAACTTCTGTCGAGGGTTCGAATCCCTCCCTCTCCGTTCCAAGTTCATTGACTCAATTCGCTGGCTGATCAGAGCTAGCTAACAGGTTGAGTTGCCGTGCCAGCTCCGGCAAAAGGGATTCGTCCCTGGCGCGATCAGGCCCCGTCGTGAAGACCACCAGCAAACTGGGTGGCTGCTGTTCGGAGGTCTGAAACCACGCTGCGTCGTGACGGGCCTGACTCATCCAGCCGGCTTTGCTCCAGAGGAGCGCGTCCTCAGGTAAGCCCCCACCGAGAAACCCATCAACCTGGTTTTCAGGATCGGCACGACGCTGCTGATGATCCAGCGAGCGCCGCAACAGACCCTGCAGTCGACGACAGGCCGGCGGTGAAACCGCAGCACCGGTCATCACCGCCTCCAGCATCCGGGCTGTCGCAGCGGTGGACAAGCCATTGCGGTTGCTGTTGTCAGCCCCGTAGAACAATTTCTCCCGGCCATAGGGACCATCACCCCAGGTCTTTTGGCAGCAATTCACCCCCTCAAGTTCCGGCCAGTCCAAGGTCTGCAACCAGCCGTTGATCAAACGACGCTGCTGCGTCCAAAGCTCCCAGCGTTCGCCGTGAAGTGCAGGGCCACTGGTGGTGCCTGTGAGTAGATCAACCACAAGCCCAGTCGCATCGTTGCTGGAGTCGGCGATCATGTCGCGCACCGCGCGCTGCAATTCGTCGTTTTCAGGGATCAGATCCCGTTGCAGCCACTGCTCAACGGCGACTGCATAGAACAGCTTCACCACGCTGGCCGGATAAAGGATCCGGTCTTGGTTCCAGGAAGCACCACTGCCCTGACCAGCCTCCGGTGCAGCGTCGTCGTACCTCACCCAGGTGATCGCCAGGCTGTTGCGCAGCCCTGGGCGGCCGTCAGCATCGAGCCCATCGAGGGCCGCCTCAAGCCGAGCCGCCATTGCGGGATCGGGACGGTAGAACGCCATAGCGATTCAATTGGGCCATGGCGACGTTAGGCACCCTGCTGGCCCCAGACCTGATTGAGACAGGCTCCTGTTGGCAGCTGTGCACTGACGTCAATGGCTACTCGAGATCCGACGGCGAGAGCCTGACCACCCAGGCCTGTTCTGGACGCCGCTTTCGCATCCTGGAGAGGCAGCGCAGGAGGATCGCTGTTCAGCTGCTTGAGGATGGTTACCGCTGCTGGCTCGCACTCGAGTCGGTTCTGGGACGAGCTGAGCAATGTGCACCCTGGCGACCGTCGCCGCTGAACGTGGCGGACATTGAACGACGTCTACCCGGCGTGCTCGCCTGGAGCGAAACCGCCCAGAAACGTCCCAACGTCTATCTTTGGGGCGGAACCACTGAACCGGACATGGATTGTTCCGGTCTGATGCAAATGGCCTTTGCCAGCCAGGGAATTTGGATTCCGCGAGATGCCTATCAGCAGGAGCGATTCTGCCAACCAATTGCCGCTCTCCCCAACGATCACAGCCTGCTGCTCCCAGGAGATCTACTGTTTTTTGGCACACGCCGGCGTTGCACCCATGTGGGGCTCCATCTCGGCGATGGCCGCTACCGCCATAGCTCAGGCCAGGACCATGGGCGCAATGGAATCGGCATCGACAACCTCCACAGCAGCGATCAACACCCGGTGGCTTGCCACTACAGGGCTGAATTCCGCGGCGCAGGCCGTGTGGTGCGATGCCATGACGGATCGCATCTCTCCTGACGTTGTCAGCCTGATCAACCGGGCCCCTGCTTAAGTTGACCAACTAGCAGCGCGACAGGCATGAGTGCACCCCTGAATCTCTCGGTGGTGGTGCCGCTGTACAACGAAGAGGAAAGCCTGCCCCATCTGGTTGAGCAGCTCCTTTCAGCACTGCGTCCAACCGACGAGACGTTTGAGCTGGTCCTGGTCGACGACGGATCCAGCGACCGTACCGCCAAAGTGCTGGCCGAGGTCAGCGCAGAGGTGCCCGAAGTGGTGGCTGTGCTGCTGCGCAAGAACTATGGCCAGACCGCAGCCATGGCGGCTGGTTTTGATGTGGCTGGCGGAGAGGTCATCGTCAGCCTGGATGGGGATCTTCAGAACGATCCAGCCGACATCCCCATGCTGCTGGTCAAATTGAGGGAGGGGTATGACCTCGTGAGTGGCTGGCGCCATCAGCGCCAGGACGCCGCCCTCCAGCGCAAACTTCCCTCCCGGATCGCCAACCGCTTGATCGGCCGGGTGACCGGGGTGCGGCTGCATGACTACGGCTGCTCCCTCAAGGCCTATCGACGGGAGGTGCTGGCAGACATGCGGCTCTATGGAGAGCTGCATCGCTTTCTTCCCGCCCTGGCCTTCATCGAAGGCGCACGGATCACCGAAGTGAAGGTGAACCACCGAGCGCGTCAGTTCGGCAGCAGCAAATACGGGATCGATCGCACCTTCCGTGTGCTGATGGATCTGCTCACCGTCTGGTTCATGAAGCGTTTTCTGACTCGACCGATGTACGTTTTCGGCTTCGGGGGACTGCTGGCAATCACCGCCAGCCTTGTCACCAGCACCTATCTCTTCGTGATTAAGGTGATGGGAGGCGACATTGCCAATCGCCCACTGCTCACCCTCGCGGTGGTGCTTGGTTTGGCGGGGATTCAACTGTTCTGCTTCGGGCTTCTCGGCGAACTGCTGATCCGCACCTACCACGAAAGCCAGGATCGACCGATTTATCGCATCCGAGAAACGTTGCGGGGAGCCCGAGCCGGCTGAGTGGTCTGGGCAGCGGCTGGCGCACCACGGAACGGTGCGATCGCGGCGGCTGCTTCTTCCACCACACGCGCATCGCTGTCCCGCAATGCTTGGCGCAGCAGGGGTAAAGCCGAGCGGTGCCCCCATCGGGCGGCCAAACGAACGGCGCGTAAACGCTCCTCGGGGCCAGCCTCCATGTCGGCCTTGAGGCGACGCTCCAGGTCAAGACGCTCGAGGGGAGTGCTCGGTGACATCCAGGAAACCAAGGAAGCATCGGCGGATTCCCCATCAGCGGCAGCCTCAATCACCAGTTCCAGCTGGGCACGGTTGATCTGTGCGACACGGCTGGCATCCGTGCTGGAGAGCATCGGCTTCACCGGCTTCCTGCGCAACCAGAGCACCACCGTGAGCAGCACGACGGCACCAGGGAGGAGAACGTTCTGCATGCGGATTGAACTTTTATGTCGCCGTCGGGGCCTAAAGCAGGCCTTCAGAACGGACCTACTTACAGTAGCTGCGAAGCTTTTGGCCTCGACATGACTGGAGATTTCGCTGCTGCCTGGCTGCCTGCGATTTTCGTGCCCATCACAGGAATCGTGTTCCCTGCAGTGTTCATCGTCCTTGTTGGTCGAGTGATCACCGCGGCCGAGTGACCGCGACCTGCGGACCGTTTCAACCCCTCAGCACTCGTAATTCATGACCGTCACTCCTGCTGCTGATCCCTGCGTCGGCAACCTGGCGACACCCGTCAACAGCGGCTATTTCATCAAGGGTCTGATCAACAACCTGCCCCTGTACCGCCCCGGGATTTCCCCGAACTTCCGTGGTCTGGAAACCGGTGCAGCCTTCGGTTATCTGCTCTACGGCCCCTTCACCATCTGCGGCCCCCTGCGTGCCACGGAGTACCAGCAAACCGCTGGACTGCTGGCTGCCATTGGCGCCGTGCACATCCTCAGCCTGCTGTTCCTCCTCTACAACCAGCCCGGCAAGCAACCCAACATCCCCCCTGCAGATGTGACGGTTGAGAATCCCCCCGCCGACCTCTTCACCCGCACCGGTTGGTCTGACTTCACCAGTGGATTCTGGCTGGGTGGTTGCGGCGGTGCCGTTTTCGCCTGGTTCCTCTGTAACACCGTTCACGTTCAGGAGCTGTTCAAGATCGCTGCTGGTGTCTGGAGCGTCGGCTGAAGCCATTCACCGAAACCTCTAAACCAAAATCACTAACCCCCCGGTTGCCTGGGATCAGGCAACCGGGGGGTTTTTCCTGGCAGGATTCATTCACATTTGAGACGTCCCGGTGCGGTCGATCTCCCAGCCGTTTCTTAGGCGGCCGATTCTTACGGTCGTCTGCAGCCTGCTGATCCTTTTGGCGGGGTGCACGGCGCTATTCGGCCTGGGGCTGGAGGATCTACCGCCCCTCGCTCCCACCCGCGTGAGTGTGAGCGCCAACTTCCCGGCGGCTTCACCGGAAGTGGTGGAGCAAAGCGTGACCAGGGTTTTGGAACAACAGCTGAATGGCCTTGAAGGGGTCGAAAGCATCAGCTCAACAAGCAGACAGGGCGGAGCAAGCATCTCGTTGCGCTTCAACGCGGGTGATCCCGAGCTGAATGCGATCAAGGTGCAGAACAAAGTGAACCTGGCCAGCCGCAGGCTGCCTCAGGCCGTGACGCGCCAGGGGCTCCAAGTGCGGCGCTCCTCGGAAGACCTATTGATGATCTTGGGGTTCAGCCACCCACCGGATCAATACGTCCCCACCTTTCTCACGGGCTGGCTGGACCAGACCCTGCGGGACGCACTGCTCACCACACCAGGCATCGGCGATGTGCAGGTGTTCGGCAGCAGTGAACTCTCCTTTCGCCTTTGGTTGGATCCTCAACGCCTCGAACAGAACAACCTCACCCTTGGCGACGTCAGCCGTGCCCTGGCCGAACAAAACGTTTTGGCTGCCGTTGGCAGCATCGGGGCTGCCCCAGTTCCATCGGGCCAATTGCTGAACCTTCCGGTGGAGGCGGAAGGGCGACTCCGCAGCCAATCGGATTTCGAGAATCTCGTGTTGCGCCGGCTGGAGAACGGCGGGCTGCTGCGCCTGAAGGATGTGGGACGGGTTGCACTCGGACAGCGCAATTACGGACGCGAGGCCATGAATTTGGCCGGCGAACGTTCAGTGGCCGTGGGTGTCTACCAGCGCGATGGGGCCAATGCCCTGGAGGTGAGCAGAACGATTAAGCGCAAGTTGCAGCAGTTGGAAGCGAGCTTCCCCCCGGACATCGAGCTATCCGTGATCGTGGATGTGGCCGACACAGTTCAGGCCAACCTTGATCGCACCTTCAACACCCTGCGCGATGCCGTGCTGCTGGTGCTGCTGGTGCTGGTGCTGTTTCTGGGCAGATGGCGTCTGGCCCTGATCCCTGGCCTTGCCGTGCCGGTGGCGCTGGTTGGAAGCCTCAGCCTGGTGAAACTGAGCGGTTCCAATCTCAACAGCCTGATCCTGTTTGGGCTGGTGCTGGCCACCGGGATCGTTGTGGATGACGCCATCGTCGTAAGCGAAGACATCGCCGGACGCATCGAACGGGGCACACCCCCCGAACAGGCGGCCGAAGACGCCATGGCTGAGCTGGCGACCGCCGTTGTGGCCACCTCATTGGTGCTGGCAGCCGTGTTCCTGCCCGTTCTGCTCATTCCTGGATCGATCGGACGCCTCTATCAACCGATCGCCCTAGCCATCAGCGGAGCGATTCTGTTCTCCACCTTGAATGCGCTCAGCTTCACCCCAATGGCCTGCGCCCGGGTGCTGGGCCCAGGTGGCGGCCATCTTCCTGGGGCGATCGGCAAGCTCAGCCGCTGGCTTCGGCAGGGAATGCAAACCCTGGAAGGACAATACGCGAAACATCTCGAGCACTGGCTGCAGCGCAAGCGACTCATCGCCTTTCTGCTGCTGAGCGGTCTGGTCTTTACCGCCTCCGGATTGGCGGTGATGCCGACAGCGTTCATCCCCGATGACGACCAAGGCCAAATTCGCGGCTACTTCACCCTTCCCGATGGCGCCAGCCTCGAGCGCAGCGTGGCAGTGATGGACGACATCCGACGCGTCGTCAGCGAAGAGCCGCTGGTGCGCACTGGAAACTTTTATGCCGGCAGCTCCTTCGGACAGAGCGGAGAAGACCGTGGATCGTTTTACCTGCGCCTTCAGCCACTCAAGGATCGACCTGGCAAAGAGCAGAGCAGCACCGCCATCAAACGCCGTCTCAGCCGAGAGGTTCAACAACGGGTTGGTGATGCCAGAGTCGTGCTGATCACCCCTCCAGCCGTGCGGGGCTTCAGCAGTGAATCAGGACTCTCGCTGGAACTGCTTGACCGCAGCGGAGGGCAACTCAGCCTGGAGCAATTCGGCCAAGTCGCCCAGGACTTCATCCAGACGGCCAAGGCGACAGACCGATTTGAACGGGTGAGCACCCGCTTTGATGCCAGTTTTCCCCGCTGGCGGCTTGAGCTCGACCGCGACCAACTGGCTGGCCTCAACCTCGACTACGGCGCAACGCTGCGAGAAATCGGCACTGCCTTCGGCGGCCGCTACATCGATGACACCTACGACGACGGTCGAATCCGCTCGATTGTTCTGCAGCTGGATGGCAGCGAGCGACGTCGGCCGGAAGATCTCACGGGTCTGATGGTGCGCAACCGCAGCGGTGAGCTGATGTCGGTCGCAAGCGTGGCCAGCCTGACCCGCGAGGAAGGCGTCAACAACATTCGTCATTTCGGGCTCAACCGGGCAATTCGGATCACCGCCATCCCCGCGCCAACGGTCAGCAGCGGTGAAGCCATCGAAGCGCTGAACCAGGCCGGTGATCGCATCGGAGGCAGCAACATCGGCCTGGCCTTCACGGGCCTGGCGTTGGAAGAACAACGGGCTGGGCAGGTGACCTGGGTGCTGTTCGCTCTCGGCGTGACGGTGGTCTATCTGCTGCTGGCCGCTCTCTACGAGAGTTTCGTTGACCCGTTGATCATCCTGCTCACCGTGCCGATGGCCCTGCTCGGAGCTCTGATCGGCTTGAAATTGCGGGGTCTCCCACTGGATGTTTACGGCCAGATGGGACTTCTGGTGCTGGTGAGCCTGGCGGCCAAGAATGGAATTTTGATCGTGGAATTCGCCAACCAGCGGATTGCGGCGGGCCTGGCCCTGCGCGAAGCCGTTGTGGACGCGGCCGTGAACCGGATGCGCCCGATCCTGCTGACAGCGGTCACATCCTTGGCGGGTTTCCTGCCCCTTCTGTTCGCCAAGGGCACGGGAGCCGCTAGCAGAACCAGCATTGGCACCGTGGTGTTCAGCGGACTGTTAGTGGCCTCGTTTCTGTCCCTGTTTGCCGTCCCTGCCGTTTATCTGATGCTGAAACGCAATCGAATGCCCACCGCGTAGGGTGCCATCTCGATTCAATGGTTCTGCTGCTGGAGGGAACGATGACCATCACCCCACGAGCGAGGACGGCAACCAGTTCCCAGGCACAGTTCTTCGACTACGCCTCAGCGGCCAATCCTCTGCAGCAGGAGCTGATCAGCACGATCCCCTACCGCAGCTTTTCGGCCAATTTTTTTGATGAAGCCGGAACAGCCCTGCAACCTCTTGATTTGAGTGCCGACTTGCACTGCGAAGGCCCGGCCACGGGTCCATCGCTCTGCGGCAACTTCATTCGGCTGGATCAGGGGTCCCTGCACACCCGTGCGGATGCGACCAGTCAGCTGTTTTTCGTAGCCCGAGGCCATGGGCAAACCGAAGCCTGTGGCCAGGTTTTTCATTGGAGTGAAGGCGATACATTCGTGCTTCCGGCTGGCGGTGAAGCCATCCACAGCAGCGAGGCCTGCGCAGGTCTCTACTGGGTGCACGATGCCCCCCTGCTTCGTTATCTGGGTGTGAGCACCGTGAAACCGGTGTTCGAACCATGCTTCTACAGCCATCAGGATGCTCGCGCGCAGCTGGATGCCATCGCCAGCAATCCGCGCGGAGCCAACGCCAACCGCGTGAGTGTGCTGTTGGGAAACAACGCGTTCCCTCAGACGCGCACCGTCACCCACACCCTCTGGGCCATGTTGGGCATTCTTCCCGCAGGCCAGATGCAGCGCCCCCACCGACACCAGTCGATCGCCCTTGATTTTGCTGTGGCTTGCCAACCCGGTTGCTACACGTTGATCGGCACCGAGCTGGACGAGAACGGGATGATCCGCAATGGGCACCGAGAAGTCTGGGTAGCCGGCGCAGCCTTCGTGACCCCACCGGGCTACTGGCACTCCCACCACAACGAATCCGGCGCCGACGCCTACGTGCTGCCCATTCAGGATGCCGGCCTACACACCTACCTGCGCACGCTCGACATTACTTTCAGCAAAAGAGGCCGAGCTGACTTGAGCAACACCCCATAGCCAGTACAGCCTCAACGGATGAGCAGTTGATGATCCACTGATATCAGGGCACCGTGTTCTGAATAACGACGTGAAATGCGCTCAAGGCGCGTCGAACTCGACAACCAAAGCGCTTCGATGTTGAACGGCTGGTGTGGATCAATCTGCGCAGGCGCCAGGAAAGCTCCTCCATCCGGCAAAAAGATCCAGCGATCAAGATCGCCTGCTGCAAAACGCATTTTCCCTCCAAGCGAAGGGAGGTCGCAACGCCAGTCGCCGATCAGCTGATCCGCCACCAAGGGAGGACATTCCACCGCTGAAGTTCCTGCAAGGAACTCGCGGATCAACACGATCCGATCCAATTGCCCCGCACCATTCCAAAGCAGCACCAAGCGGTGACGGCGTTGGTGCTGCAGGAAGCCAAACTCGGCATAAAGCTTGGTCCAGGTGGACCGGTAGAGCGTCCCCCTCGAAAAACTGCCGGTGCCGAAGACCCCCATATCGGGATCCACGCGCATGAAACTTTGAACGATCCGCTTTTCAGGATCGCCGGCAGGCGGTTGATGGGGAGAACTCGATCCCGCTGCCTCAGGCCAGAGCAGCAGGGTCAGATGAAGGGCAATGCCGGAAGGATCAGGCAGGAGCTTTAAAAGAGAGGGCTGACGTTTGGTGCGTTGCAGCTTCGGATCCATGCTGTCGAACCAGCCGCGCCACTCACCAACGTTGCGCTGCAGGTGCTCCCATTCGCCCACGATCATCCCGATCCCATCGATGCCTGAGGCTAGGCAGTGCTCAGGCCAGACGAGAACAACAACGCGGTCCAACACAACCACTCCGAAGAACAGACAACAAAAATCCCCACCCGGTAAACCGAGTGGGGACGTTTGAAACGAGGAACGACTCGTCGCGGGTTAATTCAGGAGGGAATTAACCGAATTTTCCTGAGGTCGAAGCAATCAGGAAGGCGGCGTAGGTCAAGACATAGCCAACCGTGAAGTGAGCCAAGCCGACGACACGGGCCTGAACGATGGAGAGTGCCACGGGCTTGTCGCGGTAACCCATCATGTTGGCGATGGGGCTGCGCTGGTGAGCCCAGACGATGGTCTCGATCAGTTCCTGCCAGTAACCCCGCCAGGAGATCAGGAACATGAAGCCGGTGGCCCAAACCAGGTGTCCGAAGAGGAACATCCAAGCCCAAACGGCGAGGTTGTTGCTGCCGAACGGGTTGTAGCCGTTGATCAACTGGGAGGAGTTGAGCCACAGGTAGTCGCGGAACCAACCCATCAGGTAGGTGCTGGATTCGTTGAACTGGGCCACGTTGCCGGACCAGATGGCCAGGTGCTTCCAGTGCCAGTAGAAGGTCAGCCAACCCACGGTGTTAAGAGCCCAGAAGACAGCCAGATAGAAGGCGTCCCAGGCAGAGATGTCGCAGGTGCCGCCACGGCCGGGGCCGTCGCAGGGGAAGGAGTAACCGAAGTCCTTCTTGTCAGGCATCAGCTTGGAGCCGCGGGCATCCAGAGCACCCTTCACAAGGATCAGGGTGGTGGTGTGCAGACCCAGAGCAATGGCGTGGTGAACCAGGAAGTCACCAGGGCCGATGGGCAGGAACACATCGGTGTTGCCATTGATCGCGTCCAGCCAGTAGTGCTCACCAGGAATGTTCTGGGCAGCAAGGCTGGCGGAGCTGGAGGCGTTGGAGAGCAGCACGTCCATTCCGTACATGGCCTTACCAGAGGCGGCCTGAACGAATTGGGCGAACACGGGCTCAACCAGGATCTGCTTCTCGGGGGTACCGAAGGCAACGACCACATCGTTGTGGACGTAGAGGCCGAGGGTGTGGAAACCGAGGAACAGAGAGACCCAGCTCAGGTGGCTGATGATCGCCTCCTTGTGCTCGAGCATCCGGGCCAGGACGTTGTCCTTGTTGGCTTCGGGGTCGTAGTCACGGATGAAGAAGATCGCACCGTGGGCGAAGGCACCACACATCAGCGCGATGGCGATGTACTGGTGGTGGGTGTACAGGGCTGCCTGTGTTGTGTAGTCCTTCGCGATGAAGGCATACGACGGCATCGAGTACATGTGCTGCGCCACAAGGCTGGTGACCACGCCAAGGGAGGCCAGAGCCAGACCAAGCTGGAAGTGCAGGCTGTTGTTGATGGTGTCGTAAAGACCCTTGTGGCCAGCGCCGAGGTCACCGGGGGTGCCCTTCGGGGGGTTGTGGGTTTCGAGGATCTCCTTGATGGAGTGACCAATACCGAAGTTGGTCCGGTACATGTGGCCGGCGATCACGAAGAGGCAACCTATGGCCAGGTGGTGGTGGGCAATGTCCGTCAGCCAGAGAGCTTCTGTCTGAGGGTGGAAGCCACCAAGGAAGGTGAGGATGGCGGTGCCGGCACCTTCAGAGCTACCGAAGACCTGATTCAGTGAATCGGGGTTTTCGGCGTACACACCCCAGTTGCCGGTGAAGAAGGGTCCAAGACCGGCGGGGTGAGGCAGAACGTTGAGGAAGTTGTCCCAACCAACGTGCTGACCACGGGCTTCGGGGATCGCAACGTGAACCAGGTGACCGGTCCAGGCGATGGAGCTGAAGCCGAAGAGGACAGCGAGGTGGTGGTTCAGACGCGATTCAGCGTTTTTGAACCAGGCCAGGGAAGGACGAAACTTGGGCTGCAGGTGCAACCAGCCGGCGAAGAGGGCCCAAGCCGACAGGATCATCATGAAGATGGAACCCTGGTACAGCTCGGCATTCGTCGTCATGCCGATTGTGTAGAACCAGTGATAAAGGCCTGAGTAGGCGATGTTCACCGGGGAGGAAGCACCCGCTTGGGTGAAGGCGTCAATGGCGCCTTGACCGAAGTGGGGATCCCAGATTGCGTGAGCGATGGGGCGCACGTGCAGGGGGTCGGCGACCCACTGCTCGAAGTTGCCCTGCCAGGCGATGTGGAACAGGTTTCCCGAAACCCAAAGGCCGATGATCGCGAGGTGACCGAAATGGGTGGAGAAGAGCTTCTGATAGAGGCGCTCCTCCGTCATTCCGTCATGGCTCTCGAAGTCGTGAGCCGTGGCGATCCCGTACCAAATACGGCGGGTTGTCGGGTCCTGGGCCAGACCCTGGCTGAACGAAGGAAATTTCGTTGCCATTAGAGGGAGAGGTCAGGTGAGGTCAGCCGACCACAAGAATGTGGGCGTGGAAGAAGGCCCACGTGGTCGCAATTCCGCCCAAGAGGTAATGGGCAACACCCACGGCACGGCCTTGGATGATGGAAAGGGCACGGGGCTGGATGGCGGGAGCCACCTTCAGCTTGTTGTGAGCCCAGACGATGGACTCGATCAGTTCCTGCCAGTAGCCGCGGCCACTGAAGAGGAACATCAGGCTGAAGGCGAACACAAAGTGAGCGCCGAGGAACATGATTCCGTAGGCGGCTGTGTTCGAGCCATAGCTGTTGATCACCTGCACGGCTTGAGCCCACAGATAGTCACGCAGCCAGCCATTGATGGTGATTGCACTTTGGGCAAAGTTGCCATTGGTGATGTGCGCGACGGAGCCGTCGGCGTTCACCGTTCCCCAGATGTCGCTCTGCATCTTCCAGGAGAAGTGGAAGATCACGATTGACAGGGAGTTGTACATCCAGAACAGGCCCAGGAACACGTGGTCCCAAGCGGAGACCTGGCAAGTGCCACCACGACCAGGACCATCGCAGGAGAAGCGGAAGCCCAGGTTTGCCTTATCGGGGATGAGGCGGGAGCTACGGGCGTACAGCACACCTTTCAGCAGGATCAGCACCGTCACGTGAATCGTGAAGGCGTGAATGTGGTGAACCATGAAGTCGGCTGTGCCGAGCGGCATGGGAGCAGCGGCAACCTTGCCGCCGACGGCGACAACGGAACCGTTGAACACTTCACTCACACCCGCGAGGGCGTTGGGAGCCGTGCTGCCGGCAGCTGCGGCGTGCACGTTCTGAATCCACTGAGCAAAGATCGGCTGAATTGAGATCGCCGAATCACTGAACATGTCCTGGGGACGACCCAGAGCACGCATCGTGTCGTTGTGGACATAGAGGCCGAAGCTGTGGGCTCCGAGCCAGATGCAGACCCAGTTGAGGTGACTGATGATCGCGTCGCGGGCCTTGAGCACCCGATCCAGCACGTTGTCGATGTGCTTCGCGGGGTCGTAGTCGCGAACCATGGCGATGGCTGCGTGAGCCCCTGCACCAACGATCAGGAAACCACCGATCCAGATGTGATGGGTGAAGAGCCCGATCTGGGTGGGGTAGTCGATGGCTTGGTACGGATACGGAGGCATCGCGTACATGTGCTGAGCAACGATGATGCTCACTGAACCACCGATGGCCAGGTTGACCGCCAGCTGGGCATGCCAGGAGGTGGTCATGAATTCATAGAGGCCGTCGTGACCATTGGTGGCAGGGAACAGCAGGGGATCACCCTTCTGACCTTCGTGGATCTCCTTGATGGAGTGACCGATGCCCCAGTTGGTCCGGTACATGTGACCGGCAACGATGAACATCACGGCGATCGCCACATGGTGATGGGCGATGTCGGTCATCCAGAGGCTTCCCGTCACAGGATTCAAGCCACCTTGAAAGGTGAGGAAATCGCTGTAAGCAGCCCAGTTGCCGGAGAAAAAGGCACCAACACCAGAGCTGAAGCCGGGGTAAAGCTGAGCCAGCAGGTCCTGATTGAAGAACTCGTGGGGCAGCGGAATGTCTGCAGCCGAAGCGATGGTCTTGCCGTTCAGAACCAGCGGTTGGCCGGCATCGATGGCATCCATCAACTTGGTGACAGGAGCCGACACGTGGATGACGTGTCCAGCCCAGGAGAGTGAACCGAGACCCAGCAGGCCTGCCAGGTGATGGTTCAGCATCGACTCAACGTTCTGGAACCACTCCAGCTTTGGCGCAGCCTTGTGGTAGTGGAAAACACCGGCGTTGAGCATGAGGCCGGCCATCACCAGAGCACCGATGGCCAAAGCCATGAGCTGGGTTTCACTGGTGATGCCCCAGGCCCGCCACATCTGGAAGAGGCCTGAAGTGATTTGGATGCCTTGGAAGCCGGCACCCATGTCTCCGTTGAGGATTTCTTGGCCAAAGATGGCCCAGACCTGCTGGGCGCTTGGCTTCACATGGGTGGGGTCAGCAAGCCAACCGGAATAGTTGGAGAAGCGGGCGCCATGGAAGAAGGCACCGCTGAGCCAAATAAAGATGACGGCCAGGTGGCCGAAGTGGGCGGAAAAGATCCGCCGAGAGACCTCTTGAAGGTCGCTGGTGTGAGCGTCGAAGTCGTGAGCGTTGGCGTGAAGGTTCCAAACCCAGGTAGTGGTTTTGGGACCTTTCGCGAGGGCGCGGTCGAAATGTCCGGGCTTGCCGAACAGCTCGAAGGTTGCTGGATTGTCAACCTTCTCGACCTGGCTTTTCGCGTCACTCCCACGCTCAGGTGGGCTGATGGTCATCGAGTCGTTCCTCGAGGGACGGGTTTCGAGGTGGTGGGCCACCCCTCCGACGGGCCGAAGCCAATCGGGGCCCCGAACAAGGATCCACAGGAGATCCGTGTTCGGGCGTCAGCACTGCAAGAGGCAAAACCCCTTACCTGCACTGAAGCTGGGGCCCCTAAGAGGGGACCGCTGGCGGAAGCATAGGGGCGGAGAAGGGGGTTAAAGGGCCTTGAGTTACAAAGGTTCAATCCCGTGGCGAGCCAGTCAGCGACAGGCGTCTGCAGAAGGCTGAGAATCAGCGAAACAACAAAGATCTGAAGCAGTAAACAACACAATTTCACGCATATTCCCCTCCTAAATAACTAAAACTCTGACAGTGAAGGGCGGATTGTTCAGAATGATCGAATCTGTTCATGCCCAATGCGTCGCCCTGGCCTGAAGTCGATATGGGCTGTTCTGCTGGCAGCAGTGCTGTTTCTTGGTGCCGGCTTACCTGTTCATGCGCGCCCTGGATTCTTCAATCGCGATGCCAGGTCCGGCACAAAACCGCTGCCGAGTTCAGCCCCCAGCGGGAAGCTCCAGGAAGTAGCTCCTCCAGGGGCAGTGCAACAGCTGCGCCAGAACCTGCAACAGCACCGTCCCTCCCTGCGGCTGATCGATCCAAGCAACGACAGCATCTTTACCACTGACGCCCTTGAGCTGAGCTTCGAAATCGAGGACTGGCCCCTCCGCACCGACCCCGAATTGGGTTTGGGGCCCCATGTTGTGCTTCAAATCGACAACCGCGCCCCCCTTCGGCTCAGCGAAAGCAATGGAAACCGCCTGAAGGTCCGCATCGATGACCTGGAACCGGGCAGCCATCGCTTCAGCGCCTGGGCCGCTTACCCCTGGGGCGAAGCCGTTCAAGCACCGGGAGCCTCAGTCCAGGGGCGCCTGCACCTCTGGCAAAAGCTTCAGGGCACACAACCTGAACGCGATGCCCCCTGGCTGGTTCCAGTCTCACCAGCCGGAGAGCAGGGCCTGCAACCGCTCTTGGTGGATTGGCTGATCTGGAATGCTCCGCTGCAAAACCTGCGGGAGGGCGATGCACGCTGGCGACTTCGCATCAGCATTGATGGAGACAGCTTTTTGGTCGATCACCATGAAGCCCTTTGGCTCAAAGGATCGAATAGTTCAGGCAGCCACGACATTCAGATGGAACTGCTGAATGGGCTGGGTGAGCCGATCACACCGATCTTCAACAATCAGCTGATCCATCTGAAAGCTGCATCCGGTCCCAAGCCGGGCTGGATGCGCCCACGTCTCACCGAAAGCCAGCTCGCGCGCCTGAGCGGCGCCCCTGAGCCTGAAGTTCTGGAGGTGGTCGAATCCTCGCCAGAGCCTCCTCAAAAGACTGAGGAGAAAAAACAAAAGAAGACAGAACAGCCCCGAGACCTTCCTCAGGCTGAGATCAAAGCCGAGGCCGTCGTCGAGGACGAGGTTGAAACCAAGCCCGAGGCCGCCCCCCAACCCAAGGCACCAGAGGAAAGCGATAAGCAGGAGCCTGAGCCGCCCCTTGCTGAACAGCTACCTGCTGAACAGCCATCCCAAGCAGAAACTGCTTGGCCCACTCCTCCCACTCCCGCCCCGGAGAAGCCAGCGGGGCCTCAGCAGCCAGCCGAGCAGGAACCCAAGCTGATGCCGAGCAGCAGCCTGGGAGGATCAGCCCGTGAGTTGCTCAACAGTGATGGGCGCTTGCGCAAACCCTGATCTGGATTCCCTGCCCTGAACCCCACATCTGCCGCTCCCGCTCTGGGCCTAGGACTGAGCCCCAGCGCCATACCGCTGTTGGAGCAGTTGCTGCTGCGCGGCCACATCGACCGGATCAAGGCAACCGACCAAGACATCAACACCGCCCTTGATGGGCACTGGATGGCAGGGAACGTCGTGCTGTTCGTGGGCGCCGTTGGAGCGGTGACACGCCTGATTGCAGCTCGGACCCAAGGCAAGGGGAAGGATCCAGCCGTTCTGGTGCTCGACCCCAAAGGGGAGTTCGTCATCCCGCTGCTTGGGGGCCATTCCGCAGGCGCCGACCAACGCGCCCAAGAGATCGCGATGGATCTAGGCGGGCAGGCGGTGATCACGGGCGCCTGCGCCCATGAAGGACGTCTCCCCCTGGATGCCTTTGGGGAGGGCTGGGGCTGGAGACGCAGCGGGACGGTGGCCAGTTGGCGCGATCTGATGGTGCGGCAATCCCAGGGATCCCGCATCAGCGTTCACCAGTGCAGTGGATCCACCGCCTGGCAAGGCCCTGAAGGCCATCCCTTGCTTCACAAGGTTGAAGCCAACGTTGCGCTGGAGTCCGCTGATCTTGTGATTGGAGCGCGCCTCCAAGGCGATTGCCAGTGGCATCCAGCAACGCTCTGGATCGGGATCGGCTGTGAACGCAACACCAGTCTTTCTCTGGTGGAGAAGGCCATTGCCGAAGCCCTGGCAACAGCAGGGCTGGCGGAAGAGGCTGTCGCCGGAATGGCCAGTGCAGAGCGGAAATCTGATGAACCAGCCCTACTGCATCTGAGCCAAAACCGGACATGGCCGTTCCGGACCTTTGCGGAGCAAGCTCTTGAGTCCATCGAGGTGCCGAACCCCTCCGAAGTGGTGCTCAAGGAAATGGGGACCGCGTCGGTGGCTGAAGCAGCGGCCTTGCTGGCTGCGGGCGAACAAGGTCGTCTAATCCAGCCCAAGCAGATCAGCCGTCCGGCAACAGGGGAAAAGGGTGCCGTGACAGTGGCCATTGCCGAGGCTGCCACCCCCTATGCGCCGGAACGGGGAGAACTGCACCTGGTGGGCAGTGGCCCAGGCGATCTTTCCCTGCTCAGCGGAGACGCCAAAGCAGCCCTCTCCCGTTGTTGCGCCTGGGTTGGCTACAGCCTCTACCTCGATCTTCTGGAACCCCTGCGCCGCTCGGATCAGGCCCGATTCGATGGCCAGCTCACCCGGGAATGGGACCGCTGTGCTGAAGCACTGCGCTTGGCCCAACAAGGGGCAAAAGTTGCTCTGATCTCCTCCGGCGACAGCGGGATCTACGGCATGGCGGGGTTGGCCCTGGAGCTGCTTCTCCAGCAACCCGAGAAGGACCGACCCAGCTTCTCGGTGCATCCCGGCATTTCAGCCTTCCAGCTGGCCGCCGCCCGGGCCGGAGCGCCACTGATGCATGACTTCTGCTGCGTCAGCCTCAGCGATCGCCTCACGCCGTGGACCGTGATCGAAAAGCGACTGGAGGGCGCGGCAGCTGGAGATTTTGTCCTTGCCCTCTACAACCCAAGGTCCAAGGGCCGGGATTGGCAGCTGGGACACGCCAAGGAGATTCTGCTGAAACACCGCCCACCAACAACCCCGGTGATGCTGGCGCGGCAGCTGGGCCGCGCGGAGGAATCCCGTCAGCTCACATGTCTTGAGCGCTTGAAACCTGAAGCAGTGGACATGCTCACGCTGGTTCTGATCGGGAACAGCAGCAGCCGTGCCGAGGATGACTGGATGGTGACGCCGCGCGGGTACCCAGGAGCGAGTCTTCAATGAGGAATGAGTTTTTGTTGGCCTAGCTCAGGTCTTCCATCAAGGCCTGGCAGTGCCACGAAACAATCAATCGGGATGACAGGATTCGAACCTGCGGCCCCTTCGTCCCGAACGAAGTGCGCTACCAAACTGCGCCACATCCCGGCCAGACAATCTTAAAAGATCGATGCTGCTGCGATTGATGCAACAGCACTTGGGCACGGACTAGGGTCATGGATTGAAGAAGCTTCGCCGTGCTCAAGCCGGAGTGGTTGCGCGTAAAGGCTCCGCAGCGCGAACGGATCGGCGCCGTGGCCGACCTGCTGCTGGACTTGAACCTGAACACGGTCTGCCAGGAGGCGAGCTGCCCCAACATCGGCGAATGCTTTGCGGGCGGCACCGCCACGTTTTTGATCATGGGGCCCGGCTGCACCCGCGCCTGCCCCTACTGCGACATCGACTTCGACAAGAGCGTGCGCGAGCTCGATCCCACCGAGCCGCAACGTCTTGGGGAAGCAGTGGCCCGTCTAGGCCTGAAGCACGTGGTGATCACATCGGTGAACCGCGACGATCTCGCCGATGGTGGAGCGTCTCAGTTCGTGGCCTGCATCGAACAGGTGAAGCAACGTTCGCCGCTCACCACGATCGAGCTGTTGATTCCCGACTTCTGCGGCAACTGGGATGCCCTGGCAACGGTGATGGCCGCCGCCCCCCACGTGATGAACCACAACATTGAAACGGTGCCGCGGATGTATCGCTTAGCGCGGCCCCAGGGCATCTATGAACGCTCCCTCGAGCTGCTGCAGCGTGTGCGGGACCAATGGCCCAAGGCCTACAGCAAGTCAGGGCTGATGGTGGGGCTCGGAGAAACCGATGAAGAGGTGATCGAGACGCTCCGGGATCTGCGCAAACACAGGGTCGACATCGTCACCATCGGTCAGTACCTCTCACCTGGCCCGAAGCACCTGGCCGTCGACCGCTTTGTGACCCCGACTCAGTTCGAGACCTACAGAACAGTGGGCGAAGAGGAACTGGGCTTCCTCCAAGTGGTCAGCACACCACTCACCCGCAGCAGCTATCACGCCGGTGATGTGCAACGGCTCATGGCCAGCCATCCCCGCTGACGGGAATCCATTCCTGCAACTGCCAGTGCACCAACCCGGCGCGGATAATTGGGTCGTTCTCCACCCACGCCAGTGCATCAGCATAAGACGACGCCTCAAAGATCAACAAACCCCCGCCGCCAGGCCGCCGGTCACCATCCACCAGGTAACCGCTGCGTAAACGGCGGCCGGCTGCAGCTTCCTGCTCCACCCAGTGGCGGTGAGCTTCCAAGGTGGGTCGCCGCTGCTCCACGGGCAGAGAGGCGGCAACGGCGGTGAAGGTTTCAGTCTTGAGGAACCAGGCCACGGGCTTTCGGCGGCGCTAGGCCGCCACAGCCTGCTTGTCGGCCAATCCCATCGCCTCCCGCTCACTGGGTGGGACCAACACCTTGAAGTGATTCTTCGCCGCAGACCAGTCGGCCAAGAGAGCAGCAGCCTTCTCGCTTCCCGTGAGCGCCACATGCTGTTCCAGCAGCCCCTTCAGAAGCGACTCCTGCTTATCGGTGGTGATGGAGCAGACCTCAACGATCTCCGGGTTCACTCGAGGAGCGACACTCCCCTGCTCATCCAGCAGGAAGGTCACACCACCGGTCATGCCAGCGCCGACATTGCGGCCGGTGCCGCCGAGAACAACCACGACACCGCCGGTCATGTACTCACAGCAATGATCACCAGCTCCCTCCACAACCGTGCGGGCACCGCTGTTACGAACACCGAAACGCTCGCCAGCCCGGCCATGGGCAAACAACTCACCGCCGGTGGCCCCGTAGAGGCAGGTGTTGCCGAGGATCACCTGATCCCCTGGAGAGGCGCAACCGTCTGATGGAACCAGGGTGATACAACCGCTGTTCATTCCCTTGCCCACGTAGTCGTTGGCCTCACCTTCCAGACGAACCTGCATGCCCTGCACCAGGAAGGCACCGAAGCTCTGGCCTGCTGCACCCCGGAAGATGAGATCGAGCTGTCCTTTGAAGCCGCGGTTGCCGTGGCGCTGGGCAATTTCACCAGCCAAACGAGCACAGACACTGCGGTCGGTGTTAATGATCTCGATGCTGCGGCTCACGGAACCGTGGTTCTCCAGCGCAGCCATCAGGTCAGCGTCGGCAAGGAGCTGATCTTCAAGGATCGGTCCATTGCCGTGGGCATGGTCGCTGTGGCGAAGCCAGGAGCGTTCTTCGGCTCCACTGATCGGAGCCAGCAGGCTGGTGAGATCCACGCCCTTGGTCTTGGTCAGATCAACCGAACGGGCCTTGAGCAAATCGGTGCGGCCAATAAGCTCTTCGAGGCGGGTAACGCCGAGCAGACTCATCAGCTGACGCACTTCCTCGGCGACGTACCAGAAGAAGTTGACGACGTGCTCGGGGATGCCGGTGAAACGCTTGCGCAGGTTCTCCTTCTGCGTGGCCACACCCACAGGGCAATTGTTGGTGTGGCAAACGCGAGCCATGACGCAGCCCTCGGCGATCATCGCGATCGAGCCAAACCCATACTCCTCGGCACCTAAAAGGGCAGCGATCACCACATCCCAGCCGGTTTTCAGACCTCCATCAGCACGCAGCAGAACCCGATCGCGCAGACCGTTCTCCACAAGGGAACGATGCACCTCGGTGAGGCCCAATTCCCAGGGGCTGCCGGCGTGCTTGATCGAACTCAGAGGAGATGCACCCGTGCCACCGTCATGACCGGAGATCTGAATCACATCTGCGTTGGCCTTGGCCACACCCGCAGCGATGGTGCCAATGCCAATCTCAGCCACCAACTTCACGCTCACGGGAGCAGCGGGATGCACCTGGTGCAGATCATGGATCAACTGCGCCAGGTCTTCGATCGAATAAATGTCGTGATGTGGCGGCGGTGAAATCAAGGCCACACCTGGCTTGCTGTTGCGCAACCAGGCGATGTACTTGTCGACCTTGGGCCCTGGCAGCTGACCGCCCTCACCGGGCTTGGCGCCCTGGGCCACCTTGATCTCCAGCTGCTTGCCGCTGCGCAAATATTCCGCCGTCACGCCGAAACGACCTGAAGCCACCTGCTTGATCGCCGAGCAGGCGGTATCGCCATTGTGCAAACCACCAATGCTGGGGAATGAGACGGAACGGCCCTCTCCATCCACATCCTTGAGGATCTGGAAGCGCGCAGGGTCTTCACCGCCTTCGCCACTGTTGCTCTTGCCACCGATGCGATTCATCGCCACGGCCAGCACTTCATGGGCTTCGCGAGACAACGCACCAAGGCTCATTCCGCCTGTGCAGAAGCGGGTGCAGATGCTCTCGACGCTCTCCACCTGATCGAGACCCACTGGGGTGGGAGCCAACTTGAACTCCAACAGGTCCCGCAGGGCCATCACCGGACGGTTCTGCAACAAGGCCTGATAAGTGGAGAAGTGGTCGTAACCAGGGCCTTGGGCCACCGCCTTGTGCAGTGCTTTCGAAAGCTCGGGATTGTTGCGGTGGTACTCAGCACCACTGCGGTACTGAACGAAGCCCATGAATTCGAGCTTGCTGCGATTTAGCTCAGGGAACGCCTTGGCATGCATCGAGAGCGTTTCGTTCGCCAGCTCAGCCAGCGTCATGCCGGCAACGCGGCTGGTCGTTCCGGTGAAGGCGGTCTCCACCACATCAGCACCCAAACCGATCGCTTCAAAGATCTGAGCGCCGTGATAGCTGGCCAGCAATGAAATTCCGATCTTGGAGAGGATCTTGCGCAGACCGTTCTCCAGGGACTCGCGAACGTTGGCCTGGGCCTGGTCGGCGTCAAGGGCGGGCAACTTGCCCTGCTCCATCCGCTTCTTGGTCTTGGGGTGATCCAGCCAGTGGCGGGTGGTCTCCCAAGTGAGCCAAGGGCACACAGCACTGGCGCCGTAACCAATCAGGCACGCCATGTGGTGGGTACTCCAGCACTGGGCGGTGTCCACCACCAGAGAGCACTGCAGCCGCAACTTCTGGCGCAGCAGATGGTGATGAACAGCACCAACAGCCAGCAAAGCAGGCATCGCCACAGTCGTGGGGGTCAGCTGTACCGCCGCCCCAGCGCCGTCGACCCGATCTGACAGCACCAGCACCTGCGCACCGGCGCGCACCGCCTGTTCCGAAACGCTGCACAGCGCGGCAATGGCCTGTTGCAGGCCTCCCGCACACGACTCCACAGCCACCTGAGTGGACACGGTCTTGACGGGCAAGCCCTGCTCACTGATCGCCGCCAGTTCCGCCTCGTTCAAAACGGGCGTCTCAAGATGAATGACGGAGGCAGCTTCCGGCTGGGGCTTCAGGGCAGGACGGCGTTCACCCAGATGCATCTCCAGGCTCATCACCAGCTTTTCCCTCAGGGGATCGATCGGAGGGTTAGTGACCTGGGCGAAGCGCTGTTTGAAGTAGTCGTAAAGCAGGTGGGGCTTATCGGAGAGCACCGCCAGGGGGATGTCATCACCCATGCAGTAGGTGGGCTCCTTCCCGAGGGCCGCCATGTCTTCGATGATCAGATCGAAGTCTTCAGCGGTGAAGCCCATGGCGGTTTGCAACCGCAGCAGGTCGAGTTCACCCACCTTTCGATCTTGGGTCCAGGGCTGTGGTGCCACACCGCGACGATGCTGCTGCAGCCAATCGGCATAGGGGAAGCGCCGTGCCGCGTCTTCCTTCACCGACCAGTTGTCGAGCAACTCCCCGCGTTCCAGATCAACGGCCACCATCTGGCCTGGGCCAAGACGCCCCTTCTGAAGAATCGTCTTGTCGCTGAGATCCACCACGCCGGTCTCCGATCCCATGATCACGAAACCGTCTGCCGTGGTGCACCAACGCGCGGGGCGCAGCCCGTTGCGATCAAGCGTGGCACCTACACGCTTGCCGTCGGCAAAAACCAACAGGGCCGGGCCATCCCAGGGCTCCTGAATTCCCGCGTTGAATTCGTACATCGCCGTCACATCAGGACGACTGTCGAGATCGGGCTGATTGCGAAACGCTTCGGGCACCAGCGTGATGAGGCTGTCGGTAATTGACCGACCGCTGCGCACCATTAATTCCAAGGTGGCATCCAGGTTGGCGGAATCGCTGAAGGCAGGGTTCACCACCGGAATCAGGTCATCAGCCGCCTCGCCCCAGACGTTCTCGAGGCTAGCTTCTGAGGCCTTGGCCCAGTTGAGGTTGCCCAGCAAAGTATTGATTTCACCGTTGTGGCCCAGAAGCCGCATCGGCTGCGCCAAGGGCCAGCGCGGCAGCGTGTTGGTGCTGAAGCGACGGTGATAAACGGCAAAGCTCACCTCAAATCGAGGGTCCTGCAGGTCGGCGTAGAACTGCGCCAGCACCTCGGAGCGCACCATCCCCTTGTAGACAACCGTCCGGCTGCTGAGGGAAGCGACATAAACGTCCTGAGCCACCTCAGCACCCAGAGCCGCCCGCACACGGGCACCGATGCGCCGCCGCAACCGCAGCAGCTGCCCATCAAACGTTGCATCGTCTGCATCACCATTCAGCACCCACTGCTCAATCACAGGAGCCGTGGCACGAGCCAAGGGGCCTAGAACCACAGGGTCGACAGGCACCGTTCGCCACCCCAGAGGCTGCATGCCGAGGGCTCTGGCCTCTTCATCACACAGACCTCTCACCTCAGCACGACGGCTGGCATCCGTCGGCATGAACATCATTCCGAGGCCCCGTGCTGCAGCCGCATCGGACCAGACGGCTTTCAGATACGACCAGGGGATCTCGCACAGAACCCCTGCGCCGTCGCCGGAGTCGCCATCCCCCCCGCAACCACCGCGGTGCTCCATGCATCCCAGACCACGAAGGGCCTGCTCCAGCACCCAATGGCTGGCCTGTCCCTGGAGCTGGGCCAGGAAACCAACGCCACATGCATCCTTCTCACCCTCAACAACCTCAGGTGCAGGGCTGTCGCAATAAGGCCAGACAGCGGAACGGATGGCGTCAGACATAGGAAACTCAACCGGACGATCGCATGGCTCTGCAGCTTCGAGCTCTGCAGAAACCATCTCGAGGGACGATCCTAGGCAGGCGCCTCACCGCCAAGGCATTTCATGCTGGCCTTTGCCCCACTTCCCGCGCCACCGCCCGAGCTTCGCCCGGCGCCGAACCAGAGCGGTGAGGTGATGCAAATCGGGCAAGAGCGCAGCAAAGCGATTTGGCTTTGGAGGGGCCGCGACGCAGCTCCAGAGGAGCTGTGGCTGCCCCTGGAGGTTCTGGAGTCCCGACTGGGTTTCAGACGGGTGTCTCGCTTCGATGGAGAGGCACTGGAATGGTTTGGTCGAACAGTCCCCTTGACCTCAATGACGACCCGATCTCTCGGGGACGAAGTCGGCCTTGAAGTAAGCGACTGGTTGGCCGCAACAGGCGTCAGCTCCAAAGTGAGAGGAACCACCTTGGAGCTGCGGCTGCCCCCTCCAACGGTGAACAACCTTCGCCGCGGCAAGGGTTCAACAGCCGATCGTTTGGTGCTGGACCTGACCGGCCCTGCCCTGGTGCAGCGGTTGAACGGCGACCTGTTGCTGGAACTAAAGATGTCGCGGACCCAGCGACGTCAACTCAAGGCGTGGGGGCTCACCCCAGAGCAGCATCGGCACGGCGGCCTTGTGCTGAAGGGGCAAGCCACCAAGTTGAGGAGCCTGAGCCTGGCGTCCCCCTGGCGGGTGGTGCTGGATGGCGTGCAGGTCGGCGGTCGCCGCCCAGCTCAAAGCGCACGCCTGCCCCTTAGCGATCCAGCTGTAGCTCAAATGCTGAGGAGGGGCTTCGTCTTGGAGCGACGCACCATCAAGGTGGGGGTGAAACCCATTCAGGTGTTCCGTGCCGGCGGCGACCTGAGCCGTCTCGGCATCACCCTTCAGCCCCTGGTCAAGGCCGAACAGCAACAGGGCCTGCGTTTTCTGCCTCAGCTTTCCCAACCCGCAGGAGCGCTGGTCGCAGTAAATGGAGGCTTTTTCAACCGGATCAATCAAGTCCCCCTGGGGGCCTTGAGGCATCAGGGGGTCTGGCTTTCAGGTCCGATCCTGAACCGCGGCGTGATCGCTTGGGGGGCCTCAGGAGATCTGCAATTCGGCCGGCTGCGGCTGAACCAGACGCTGCAGGTGAACAACGGTCGCCGTTGGAGCCTCACGGCACTCAACAGCGGTTACGTCCAGAAGGGGCTGAGCCTCTACACACCTGCATGGGGGGCCCGCTACCGGGCCCTGAGCGGCGAGGAGGAAGCTCTGTTAATTCGCGGCGGCCGCGTCGAGACAACATTCGACCACCACAGCCTGCAACGTGGCATCGCCATTCCCAAAGACGCTGCGTTGGTGATCGCCCGCGGGCGGGCGCCACTGCCCGCTCGACCTGGTGATCGGATCGAGGTGAAAGCGCGATCCAGTTCTCCCCTGGCCCAACATCCCAATGTTCTGGGCGGCGGTCCGCTTCTGATGCAAAACGGCCAAGTGGTGCTGAATGGACGCCAGGAAGGATTTAGTCCTGGCTTCATGAGCTTGGCGGCACCGAGAACGGTGGTGGCTCAGGGGCCGAGCGGCCAATGGCTGATGACCTTGCGTGGTGCCGCTGGCGGTGATCCCACTCTTGTGGAAACAGCCCTGGTAGCCAAGCAACTGGGCCTGCGAGATGCCTTGAACATGGATGGCGGCAGTTCCACCACCCTCGTGGTGGCCGGACGAACCGTGATGAACGGCCGAGGCAGCACCCCGAGAGTCCATAACGGTCTGGGGCTCATCCCCCTCTGAGACCTGCAAAAGTGGGGGCCCCGATGAACTGAGCATGGCTGCCAATCTGCGGCTGACTGCTGCCGCTGCTGCCGAGCTAGGGCGTCAAGCGGCCGTGGCGGGAACACCGGGGCAGATGCATCTCGATCTCACTCCCGGGGAGTGCGCACAACATGTGCTGCGCATCCGGGCAGGACATTTGGCCGGCGTCGCGATCGCAAGGGCCGATGGCGTGACTCTGCACGCCCCTACAGAACAACTCAAATTGCTTGAAGGCCTTTGCCTGGACTATCGGGGCGACCTCAGTGGTGGTGGTTTTCTGATCCGCAACAGCGACGGTGTTGAGCCCTGTGCATGCGGCAGCGCCTTCAGCCGCGTTTGAGGGGGGACCATCACCCGGTATCGTGGTCGATTGTCGAATCAGGTCGGGAGTCCGACCGCTCACCGACCATCGATGCCAACCATCCAACAGCTGATCCGCACTGAGCGCTCACGCCTCAAGGCCAAGACCAAGTCACCAGCCCTGAAGTCGTGTCCTGAGCGTCGCGGTGTTTGCACCCGCGTTTACACCTCAACGCCCAAAAAGCCAAACTCGGCTCTGCGCAAGGTGGCACGTGTACGCCTGACCTCCGGCTTTGAAGTCACGGCTTATATCGGCGGTGTCGGTCACAACCTGCAGGAACACTCGGTGGTGTTGATCCGCGGCGGTCGTGTCAAAGACCTACCGGGCGTCCGTTACCACATCATCCGCGGAACCTTGGATACCGCTGGCGTGAAAGACCGGCGTCAGTCCCGCTCCAAGTACGGCGCCAAGGCTCCGAAGGAGTGATCACCGGTTTTTTTTTCATCCCCATAACGTTCTGATCTCTAATGTCACGCCGCAACGCCGCTGAGAAGCGCCCGATTCTTCCCGACCCTCAGTTCAACAGCCGTCTCGCCACGATGATGGTTGTGCGCCTGATGCAGCACGGCAAGAAGTCGACAGCGCAACGGATCCTGTCCGACGCGTTCGGCCTGATCAACGAGCGCACCGGCGGAGATCCGCTCGAACTGTTCGAGACTGCCGTCAAGAACGCCACACCCCTGGTGGAAGTACGCGCCCGCCGCGTTGGTGGTGCCACTTATCAGGTGCCCATGGAAGTGCGCCAGGAGCGCGGCACTGCCATGGCCCTGCGCTGGCTCGTGAGCTTCTCTCGCTCCCGGAATGGCCGGAGCATGGCCCAGAAGCTGGCTGGAGAACTGATGGATGCCGCCAACGAGGCTGGCAATGCCGTTCGCAAGCGCGAAGAAACCCACAAGATGGCAGAAGCCAACAAGGCTTTCGCCCACTACCGCTACTGAGCCTCGCGTGACAGCCATCAACACAGATGTTCATGGCTGACCTGTAGAGTCACCCCGCCTTTTCACGCCCCACCCCCGGAGAATTTCCTGTGGCCCGCGACTTCCCCCTGGAACGCGTCAGAAATATTGGTATCGCTGCTCACATCGATGCCGGCAAAACCACCACGACTGAACGGATCCTGTTCTATTCCGGTGTGGTTCACAAAATCGGCGAGGTGCACGACGGCGCCGCAGTGACCGACTGGATGGCCCAGGAACGGGAGCGTGGCATCACGATCACCGCAGCTGCCATTTCGACGTCCTGGCAAGACCATCGTGTCAACATCATTGATACGCCTGGCCACGTGGACTTCACCATTGAGGTGGAGCGCTCCATGCGCGTGCTGGATGGTGTGATCGCCGTCTTCTGCGCCGTTGGTGGTGTGCAGCCCCAATCCGAAACCGTCTGGCGTCAGGCCGATCGCTATTCCGTTCCTCGGATGGTGTTCGTGAACAAGATGGACCGCACCGGTGCGGACTTCCTCAAGGTTCACGGCCAGATCAGGGATCGCCTCAAAGCCAACGCGGTTCCGATTCAGCTTCCGATTGGTGCTGAGGGTGAGCTCAGCGGCATCATCGACCTTGTTGCCAACAAGGCATACATCTATAAGAACGACCTCGGCACCGATATCGAAGAAGCCGATGTGCCGGCTGACATGGCCGACGAGGTGACCGAATGGCGTAACACCCTGATGGAAACCATCGCCGAAACCGACGAGGCTCTGATCGAGAAGTTCCTCGAGACCGGTGAACTCAGCGTTGACGAGCTCAAGAAAGGTATCCGTGAAGGCGTGCTCAAGCACGGTCTGGTGCCCATGCTCTGCGGCTCCGCCTTCAAAAACAAAGGTGTGCAGCTCGTTCTGGACGCTGTGATCGACTACCTGCCTGCTCCAGTCGACGTCCCCCCCATCCAGGGTGTGCTTCCCGACGGCAGCGAAGCGGTTCGTCCGTCCGACGACAACGCCCCCTTTAGTGCCCTCGCCTTCAAGGTGATGGCCGATCCCTACGGCAAACTCACTTTCGTCCGGATGTACTCCGGCGTCCTCGAGAAAGGCAGCTATGTTCTCAATTCCACCAAAGGTGAGAAGGAGCGCATCTCACGTCTGGTGGTGCTCAAGGCTGATGACCGTGAGGAAGTTGACGCACTTCGTGCCGGCGACCTCGGTGCAGTGCTCGGACTGAAGAACACCACAACGGGTGACACTCTTTGCACTCAAGACGATCCGATCGTCCTCGAGACCCTGTTCATCCCCGAACCGGTGATCTCAGTTGCTGTTGAGCCGAAGACCAAAGGCGACATGGAGAAGCTCTCCAAGGCTTTGGTTTCTCTGGCTGAAGAGGATCCCACCTTCCGCGTCAACACCGACTCCGAGACCGGCCAGACCGTGATCGCCGGCATGGGCGAACTCCACCTGGAAATCCTTGTGGACCGCATGCTGCGCGAGTTCAAGGTGGAAGCCAACATCGGTGCACCTCAGGTGTCCTATCGCGAAACCATTCGTGCTTCCGCAGGTGGCGAAGGCAAGTTCTCCCGTCAAACCGGTGGTAAGGGTCAGTACGGCCACGTTGTGATCGAAATGGAACCGGGCGAGCCCGGCTCCGGTTTCGAATTCGTCAACAAAATCGTCGGCGGTGTCGTTCCGAAGGAATACATCAAGCCCGCTGAGCAGGGCATGAAGGAGACTTGCGAATCTGGTGTGATTGCCGGATACCCCCTCATCGATGTGAGATGCACCTTGGTGCATGGCTCTTATCACGACGTCGACTCTTCGGAGATGGCGTTCAAGATCGCCGGATCCATGGCCTTCAAGGACGGCGTCAAGAAGTGCAATCCTGTGCTGCTTGAGCCAATGATGAAGGTCGAGGTCGAAGTCCCCGAGGATTTCCTTGGCTCGATCATCGGCGACCTGTCCTCCCGTCGAGGTCAGGTTGAGGGCCAGTCCGTCGATGACGGCACGTCCAAAATCTCGGCCAAGGTGCCCCTTGCCGAGATGTTCGGTTACGCCACCCAGCTCCGCTCCATGACCCAGGGCCGGGGCATTTTCTCGATGGAATTCGACAATTACGCCGAAGTTCCTCGCAATGTGGCTGAGGCCATCATTTCCAAGAATCAGGGCAATTCCTGATCTCTAAACTCCTCCCAATCCAACCCTCGATTCTTTAAACACCCATGGCACGCGAGAAGTTCGAAAGGAACAAGCCCCACGTCAACATCGGCACCATCGGCCACGTTGACCACGGCAAGACCACCCTCACCGCTGCGATCACCAACGTGCTCGCCAAGAAGGGTCAGGCTGAGGTTCAGAACTATGCCGATATCGACGGCGCACCCGAAGAGCGTGAGCGCGGCATCACCATCAACACCGCTCACGTTGAGTACGAAACCGAGACGCGTCACTACGCTCACGTGGACTGCCCTGGCCACGCGGACTATGTGAAGAACATGATCACCGGTGCCGCTCAGATGGACGGCGCCATCCTGGTGTGTGCTGCCACCGACGGCCCCATGGCCCAGACCAAAGAGCACATCCTTCTGGCCAAGCAGGTGGGCGTTCCCGCTCTGGTGGTTGCACTGAACAAGTGCGACATGGTCGATGACGAGGAGATCATCGAACTGGTGGAAATGGAGATCCGTGAACTGCTCTCCAGCTACGACTTCCCCGGCGATGACATCCCTGTCGTTCAGGTGTCTGGCCTGAAGGCCATCGAAGGAGAGGCTGAGTGGGAAGCCAAGATCGAGGAACTGATGTCGGCTGTTGACGCCAGCATTCCTGAGCCCGAGCGGGAAGTGGACAAGCCCTTCTTGATGGCTGTGGAAGACGTCTTCTCCATCACCGGTCGTGGCACTGTCGCCACCGGCCGTATTGAGCGCGGCATCGTCAAAGTCGGCGAAGAAATCGAGATCGTCGGTATTCGCGAGCCTCGCAAAACAACCGTCACCGGTGTTGAGATGTTCCGCAAGCTGCTCGACGAGGGCATGGCTGGCGACAACGTTGGCCTGCTGCTTCGCGGCATCCAGAAGGAAGACATCGAACGCGGCATGGTGCTGGTGAAGCCTGGCTCCATCACCCCTCACACCAAGTTCGAGGGTCAGGTGTACGTGCTGAAGAAGGAAGAAGGCGGCCGCCACACTCCTTTCTTCGCTGGCTACCGCCCGCAGTTCTACATCCGTACAACGGATGTGACCGGCCAGATCACCGCCTTCACCGCTGAAGACGGCAGCAATGTCGAAATGGTGATGCCTGGTGACAACATCCAGATGACTGGTGAGCTGATCTGTCCTGTTGCGATGGAAACCGGCATGCGTTTCGCTATCCGCGAAGGCGGCCGCACCATCGGTGCTGGCGTGGTCTCCAAGATCATCGAGTGATCAGCGCAAGCTGAACCTCACGGCAGGAGATGGAGGGGCCTAGCCCCCCATCTCCTACATTTCTAAGAACCTCGACAACTGAAGTCCTACTTCGAACTCGAAGATTTTTCGTCCCCCTCCTATGTCCACTGCCATCGCTCAGCAGAAAATCCGCATCCGCCTGAAGGCGTTCGACCGCCGCATGCTGGATCTCTCATGCGAGAAAATCATTGATACGGCCGATAACACCGCTGCTACCGCAATCGGCCCGATCCCCCTGCCCACGAAACGCAAGATTTACTGCGTTTTGCGCTCTCCCCACGTGGACAAGGACTCCCGCGAGCACTTCGAGACCCGCACCCACCGTCGGATTATTGACATCTACAGCCCGTCTGCCAAGACCATCGATGCGCTGATGAAGCTCGATCTCCCCAGTGGTGTGGACATCGAAGTGAAGCTCTGATCCGTTCGATCAGAACTTCACTTTCCTAGGATTCAGTTGCATACAACACGTCGTTCGTGTCCGAATTTTCTGTGAGGGAGCTTCCCCTGTTCCCCCTGCCGGACGTCGTGTTGTTCCCGCAGCAACTGTTGCCGCTGCACGTTTTTGAATCGCGTTATCGGATGCTTCTTCAGACGGTTCTGGAGACCGACAAGCGCTTCGGCATTGTTCGCATCAACCCTGAGAACGGCGAAATGGCCGAGATCGGTTGCTGCGCTGAGGTGCTTCAGCACCAAACAACGGAAGATGGTCGCAGCTACATCGTTTCGTTGGGCCAACAGCGGTTCCGGCTGCTGAACATCACGCGGGAAACGCCCTATCGAACAGCGATGGTGAGCTGGCTGGAGGATGAGTCCGTGGCCGACACCGACCAGCTCAACAGCTTGCGGGACAAGGTCAGCGAAGCCTTGGGCGACGTCGTTCAGCTGACCAGCAAACTGCAGAACCGAGAGGTGGAACTCCCTGACGATCTGCCTGATCTACCGCGGGAGCTGTCGTTCTGGATCAGCGCACATCTGGATCAGGCCGCCTCGGAGCAGCAGAGTCTTCTGGAACTGACCGACACCCACGAACGGTTGAGTCAGCAGTTTGAGATGTTGGATCACACCCGACGCCAATTGGCGGCCCGCACTGTGTTGATGGATCTGAAGTGATGGTGGGATCTCTGCTGCTGGTGGCCGGAGCCGTTGGAGCCACTGGAATCGCGCTGTGGCTTCGCCGCGACCGGCGCTACAAATCGTCGGAGAGTGTCGCCTCCGCTTACGACGCTTGGACGGAAGACCGTTTGTTAGAGCAGCTCTGGGGAGAGCATGTCCATCTCGGCCATTACGGGACCCCGCCAAGCTCCTGCGACTTCCGCGAAGCCAAGGAGACCTTCGTCCACGAGCTGATGCGATGGAGCGGTCTGGACCAACTTCCCGCTGGCAGCCGGGTGCTCGATGTGGGATGCGGCATCGGTGGCAGTGCCCGAATCCTGGCGCGGGATTACGGGTTGGACGTTCTCGGCATCAGCATCAGCCCAGCCCAGGTGAAACGAGCAACACAACTCACCGCATCAGGCCTGACCTGCCATTTCCAGGTGATGGACGCCTTGAATCTTCAACTGCCCGATCAGAGCTTTGATGCGGTCTGGAGTGTGGAGGCCGGTCCACACATGCCTGATAAACAGCGTTATGCCGATGAACTGCTGCGGGTACTGCGCCCTGGGGGACTGCTTGCTGTGGCCGACTGGAATCGCCGCGACCCATCCGATGGCGGCATGGCGCGAACCGAACGTTGGGTGATGCGTCAGCTGCTCAACCAGTGGGCCCACCCTGAATTCGCAAGCATCAAGGGGTTCTGTCAAAACCTCGACAACAGCGTCTACAACCGTGGCGAGATCGTCACCGGTGACTGGACCCAGGCCACGCTTCCCTCATGGATTGACTCCATTGTCGAGGGCATCCGACGTCCCTGGGCTGTGCTCAATCTGGGACCGAAAGCGGTACTGCAAGGCCTGAGAGAGACACCGACGTTGTTGCTGATGCACTGGGCCTTCGCCACCGGGCTGATGCAATTCGGGGTCTTTCGAATCAGAAAAGACTGATCCTTAACAACCGCTGAGATCGCTGCTGGGGTAGGCACCGAAATGGGCGAGATGCTCGCAAAGAGGCTGCAACTGGGCAATAAGATCCGCCAGAGCCAATGTTGGATCCGGCGGAAGATCCACATCCACGAAAAACACGTATTCCCCCAACTCCCGTTTGGACGGTCGCGATTCAATCCGACTCATGTTCAGGCCCCGCTCAGCCAAACAGGCCAGAGCTTCTAGCAGGGCCCCCGGCGCATTGCGATGCAGCGAGAACGCCAGGCTCGCCACATCGCCATATTCACTGCGCTGCCCACGACGCAACAGGAGAAAACGGGTGCGATTGCCCGCAACATCATTCACAGGGAATGCCAGCTCATCCAACCCATGTTCCAGTGCAGCGGCCTGGGAGGCAATCGCAGCACGGAATGGACTGCCCGCCACCATACGAGCTGCTTCAGCCGTGGATGATGTGGGAAGTTGCAATGCATCGGGCAGATGCTGGGCCAGCCAGCCACTGCACTGGGCCAAGGCCTGCGGGTGGGAGAGCACTTCCGTGACTCTGCTGAGCGGCCCACTCCCCAGCAGAGAGTGCTGAATAGGAAGCACCAAAGCCCTGCGAATACAAAGCTCGGGATGTGACCAAAGCGCATCGAGAGTCGCTGTCACCCCCCCTTCCACCGAGTTCTCAATCGGGACAACGGCTCCGTCACACTCCCCCCCCGCCAGCTGTTCCACAACCGATCGAAGACCGACGCAGGGCACCAGCTGGACATCCTCGAGGACATCCTGTTCGATCAACACCCGGGCGGCCTGCTCGCCATAGGTCCCGGCTGGGCCAAGGAATGCGAGACGTGTAGGCATCGAAGCCGCACTGCATGGACTCGATAAGATCATGCCTCGTCAGGTGATGTCCATGCCCCTGGCCTTCGAAGCCAGTCAAAAGCTTGATCTACCTGTCAAAACAGGAGCAGAGCGGCTGCCCACCTACCTACTGGAGGAGGAGCGCGTCCTCGGGGCGTTGCTAGATGCCAAACAGCTCAGCCGGTTGCAACCCGGGCGTTACCGCTATGTGGTGACCAGCCTGCAGGTCTTTCAGCTCCACGTGAAACCCGTGGTGTCACTCCAGATCCACATGGAAGGCGACGCGCTTGTGATGCAGGCCCTTGAATGCGAACTGGAGGGCCTGGGGATTGTTGACGACTTCGCCCTGAACCTGGAAGCACGGCTGACCTCCACGCCCGATGGGCTTCAGGGGCATGCCCATCTATCGGTGAGCGTGAGCCAGCCATCACTGCTCAAGCTGATCCCCAAACGGGTACTGGAGTCAACGGGGGAGTCGATCCTGAGTGGCATCCTCATTGGCATCAGAGCCCGTGTTGGAAAGCAGCTGATCAACGACTACCGCAGCTGGTGCCGGGAGACAGAGGGGCAAGGCTCAACCGAGCAAACGCTTCAAGAACGTGTGCCGATGCAAGGGCGTGGGGCCTGAGGCCATCAGGCTCTGCCGATGCTGTGCCGTGCCGTAGCCCGCATGGCGCTCGAGTCCATACCCAGGAAAGCGAGCCGACAAACGGCGGATGAGTGCATCCCTGGCCTCCTTGGCCAGAACACTGGCCGCAGCGATGGCAGCGGATCGGCTGTCCCCTGCCACAACACTGCGCTGTGGCCCCAGCCACGGCCGAAGAGGAAGATTGCCATCCACCAGAACCAGCCCAGGGGTCTGGGGCAGGCGCTGCAGACCCCGCAACATGGCGCGTTCTGTGGCGACGCGGATGCCACAAGCGTCAATTTCTCGCGCTGACGCCTGGCCCAAACCGGATGCCACACACAGCGACTGAATCAAGGGAACCAGAGCCGCCCGACGCTTGGGCGACAGTTTTTTGCTGTCGGTCAGCCCCGCCTTCAACAGGCATTCGGCTGCTGAGCTCTCGAGCACCACAGCAGCCGCAAAGACAGGACCGAACAAACAACCACGACCGACTTCGTCTACACCAGCCACGTCCCTCCCGAGAGGGAGGGACTCCTGCGCGGTCATCCGGCTCAGACCGTGGCGACGGCAGAGGAGCGACGGCGACGACGACGGGGCTCCTCGGGCTCAGCTGTTTCAGCCACCGCCACAGGCTCTGGCTCAGCCGGTTCGCTGATGGGGGCCGGTTCTGGTTCGGTGATCGTCAAATTGGTCACCGCCTCCAAGGGGGTGATCTCCACCATCAGTGGTGCCGACTCATCCGGAGCGGATGAGGTGACGACAACGGGCGTCTCAGCGGCTGGGGCTTCAGTGGGCTGACTCGCCACATTGCGTGACCCCGAACGACCGCCCCGGCCGCCGCGACGACGGCGCCGTCCGGAACTGGCCGCCAATTGCTGACGCGCGGCCTCAAGCACCCCCTGCTCGTCCTCGCCAGGACGCACAACTCTGACCACGACGTTGTCGGATTCAGGGGGCTCCTCCAACAACAGGGCAGGGTTTAACCCCATCCAACCAAACAACTGCTGTTGCTCGTCCGTCATCTGGACAGCAACCAATTCAGGGTCCTGACGACGGGCAGTCGCGGGCTCCTGAGCCTCTTGGGTCGACACCTCAGGGGCAGTGGTATCGGAGGTCTCAACTGGAAGTACGGCGTCCTGACTGCCGCGCCCTCGGCCACCGCGCCGCCGCCGGCCATTGCCACCGTTCTCTCCGGGCGAAACAACTTCGGCGCGGGCAGACGCTGCCGAGCGCACCAATCCCGTAGCCGTCGCCAGAGGTTGAAGAAGGTCTTTGCCGGGGAGAACAGCCACATGGCCCAAACCACCACAGCTGGGGCATGCCCGTCCGAACAATTCATAGATGTTCTGCCCTTGACGCTTGCGGGTGAGCTCCAACAGGCCCAGTTCACTGAGCTGCGCGATCTGAGGACGAGCTGAGTCGTCACGGACGGCTGTCGTGAAATGCTCCAGCAGCTGAAGCTGATCACGACGGGAATCCATATCGATGAAGTCGATGATGATCACCCCACCGATGTTGCGGAGCTTGAGCTGTCGAGCGATCTCGATCGCCGCCTCACAGTTGGTCCACAGAACAGTTTCGCGGGCATTGGCCGACCGTGTGAACGAACCTGAGTTCACGTCAATCACCGTGAGCGCCTCGGTGGGCTCGATGATCACGTAGCCACCAGACGGCAGATCAACCCGCGGCTTCAGCGCATCGCGGATGGCGGCATTGACCTTGTAATGCTCCAACAATTCGCTGGATTCACTGTGCGCTTCCACCAGCACAGTGCTGGCATCAGCACCAAGGAAGCTATTCACACGGCCCACAGCGGCGGCATCGTCCACCACAACCCGGGCCAGATCGGGGCCCATGTGATCCCGAAGAATCCGATGGATGAAATCTTCATCGCGATTGAGCAGCACCGGGGGTGCAGCTGTCTCAGCAGCTTGCTGAATCGCTTCCCACTGACGAAGTAGAGATTCGAGATCTTCAATCAGCAGGTCTTCACTGATGCCGTCGGCTTCCGTACGGATCAGCAGGCCAGCTCCAGGCGGCTTGATCAGAACACCAAGGGCCCGCAGTCGGTTCCGTTCTGCATCAGAACTGATGCGCCGGGAGATGTTGACCCCCTGGCCATGGGGCTGAAGCACCAGGTAGCGGCCTGGCAGAGCAAGATTGCCCGTCAACCGTGGGCCCTTGGTACCGGTCGGTTCTTTCATCACCTGAACCAGAACCTTTTGGCGGGGCTCGAGTAGTTCAGTGATCCCGGCCGAACCTTTCTTCAGACGCAGCGGCCCAAGATCAGTGACGTGAATAAAACCGTTTTTCTCACTCTCACCGATATTGACGAAGGCAGCATCAATACCTGGAAGAACATTTTCAACTGTTCCTAAATAGACGTCTCCGATCTGATAGCGACCCTGCGCAACGATCAGTTCATCAACACGTTCATCGGTCAGCACGGCTGCGATGCGCAGCTGCTCCGCGATGACAATTTGCTGGGGCATAAGAGGACTGGTTGAGCCCGGTTGAGGGCCAAATCCGTTCAGGAACCTGCCGGTTCTCCCTCACGGGGTGATGGAAAAATCTGAGCTGGTCAGCAAGACCAAAAGAGTGCGGAGCAAGAACTCCTATGACTCAGGCTTGGGGGTTCCAAAAAAGACCGCCGTGCAAGCCGTGATGTGGACCTCGATATCCGTGTTGGATCAGACAAGACCGAAACAAGGCTGATTCCGTCGAACCAAAAACCTGTTCTGTATTCAAATTAGCACTGTGCACTGAGCAACAGGGCTTCTCGGGCCAAGCGTTGCACCTGCAAGGGCTGGCCAACGGTCTCAGCAAGCCAGTGCTGAATCTGAGCAGGGCGCAGGCTTCGGCCCATCTCATCCACCGCTGCTTCCAACCGCAGCCGAACGAATCCATTGGGGTTCTGATCCGTCACCTGAAGGGCTTTCAACGCGGGGCGGCAATCCCGCTCTCGGGGGCGGCCCTTCTTATCGGTGTCGTGCCACACCAAGCTTGCGGCCTGCATGAGCTGATCCACTGCCGCATTCCAATCCAATGGCATCGGAGCCTGCTCCTCCGGCACGAGATCGAAACACCAAACGGCGCCCGTCAGTTCCTGGGAGAGGCTCCTACCGCTAACGGGCACCTCGGCTGCCGCTAGCAGCTGAATGCCCTCCGGCAGCAACGGCTGAAGCGTCTTGCAGAAATGGTTCGGATCAATGGCCTCGGTGAATTCCAAATCCATCCACTCGCTCAGAGCCTCAGCGCCGAGGGGCAGAGCCAAGGCGATCTGGATCCGCGGCAGGGGATGAAACCCACCGGTGAAGCTGATCGGAAGTGCACTGCGACGCAGGGCTCGCTCCAGCATGCGCATCAAATCAAGATGGCTCAGCAGCGCCATCGACCCCGTCTTGGCGAATTGCACCCTGATCCGGCAAACCCGTTGACTGGGCGGCGCCTGGGTCGGCACCTGGGTTGGCACCGGGGGAGCAGGAACAACCACGTTGTGCCCGAGATCCGGACCGCAGACACCACAGCTGCTGCAGCCGTCAAAGGAGCAGTCGAGCACAACCGCCGCAGCCAGAGCCCGTTGCAGATCGTCCGCCAGCCAGGCCTTGTCGATGCCGGTGTCGATGTGATCCCAGGGAAGCGGCTGAGCACAGAACGCTTCCAAATCCTCACGGTCCAGCGCAGCCACGGCACTCCAGCCCCCCACCTCCATCTCCCGGTAGCTCCCCTCCAGGCCGGCATCCGCGATGGCTTCGGTCCAGGCGGCGTAGGTGCGATCCAGCGACTCGAACCAGGCATCCATGCCGGCACCGGCCCGCCAGGCCGCCTCGATCACCGGGGCAAGGCGCCGATCGCTGCGGCCCACAAAATCCTCCATGGCCGACAGCCGCACATCGGTGAAGTTCACCTTCACGCCGCGCAAACGTCGGAAGGCGTCCTTGAGCAGGGCCTGACGCCGCTGGAACTCTGCCGTGGAGACGCTGTGCCACTGGAACGGGGTGTGGGGCTTGGGCGTGAAATTGCTGATCGTGATGTTCAGGTTCAGCCGCCCCAGGTCACGGCAGCGCTGCTGCAGCATCACGCAGGTCTCGGCAATGCCGAGAACATCGGCATCCGTCTCACCAGGGAGGCCGATCATGAAGTAGAGCTTCACCTTGCGATAGTCGTTCTGCATTGCCGTGCGGATGCCACGCAGCAGGTCGTCATCGGTTAAGCCCTTGTTGACTATGTCGCGAAGCCGCTGGGTTCCGGCCTCAGGAGCGAAGGTGAGGCCCGCTTTCCGCGTGCCACCGAGGATGTGGGCAATGTCTTCATCAAAGCGATCCACCCGCTGGCTGGGCAACTGAAGCGTGACGTTCTGATCCGCAAGGCGGTTTCGCAACTCAACGCCCACCGCCGGCAGCGCCAGATAGTCGCTGCAGCTCAAAGAGAGCAACGAGAAATCGCTGTAGCCGGTTTGTTTCATCCCGGTCTCCACGGCTTCGATCACTGCTTCGGGTTCCACATCCCGAGCCGGGCGCGTCAACATCCCGGGCTGGCAGAACCGGCATCCCCGCGTGCAGCCACGGCGAATCTCAACCGTGAGACGGTCATGGACCGTTTCCACATGGGGGACCAGCCCCATGGCGTAGTGCGGCATCGGCGTCGCCACACGCCGAAGCACCCGCGCCGGAACATCAGGGTGAAGCGGCTCAAGGGTGACCCCATCGTCACCAGTCCCGTAAAGCGCAGGCACGTAAACGCCGGGAACATTGGCCAGATCGCGCAGCAATTGCGATCGGGTCAATCCATCGGCTTTGGCCTGCGCCACCACCAAACCGATTTCAGGCAAGAGCTCCTCACCGTCACCCAGGGCGATGAAGTCGAAGAACGGCGCGTAGGGCTCTGGATTGCTGGTTGCGGTGGGACCGCCAGCAAAGATCAGCGGTGGCGATGCAGGGTCACCCAGCGGCAAGTCGCCCCGATCAGCGGAGCGAATCGGCACCTGCGCCAGATCCAGCATCTCAAGGATGTTGGTGGCACCAAGTTCGTAGCTGAGGCTGAAGCCCAGTATGTCGAAGGCCGGCAAAGGCCGACGGCTCTCCACGGCAAACAACGCCTGTGAGCGCTCCCGCAAGCGGCCAGCCAGATCGGCCGCCGGCAGATAGGCGCGATCACACAACTGCCCGGGAACGGCATTGAGGATCGAATAAAGAATGATGTGGCCGAGGTTGCTGGAGCCGACCTCATAGATCTCGGGGTAGGTGAGCGCCCAGCGAACCGACGCTGCCTGCCAATCCCGTGGTTCAACCCCTAACTCGTGCCCCATGTAGCGGGCCGGCTTGTTGATGCCGCTGTCCACCAGGCCATGGAAATCAACCGGGTGATCCAGGGATGAGACGACCACGTCGGATGACCAGACTCCTGAACTCATCGTATGGAGCTGCCGACACGGCAGGATGCCCCGCAGAAATAGCTCACGGTTACGTGGTTCAGGTCAACGGCAATTACCTCAAGCTCAAGGCGGGCTACCTGTTCCCTGAGATCGGTCGGCGCGTCAAGGCGTTCAGCACTGCCAATCCCGACGCAGCGCTGATCCGCCTGGGTATCGGTGATGTCACGGAGCCCCTGCCGCTGGCCTGCCGTGAGGCCATGAAAACGGCCATCGATGCGATGGGCACAGCCGAAGGTTTCCATGGCTATGGCCCCGAACAGGGCTACGGCTGGCTGCGGGAGGCCATCGCCAAAAACGATTTCCAATCCCGAGGCTGCGACATCAATGCCGAGGAAATTTTTGTTTCCGACGGCTCCAAGTGCGACAGCAGCAACATCCTCGACATCCTTGGCGAGGGCAACAAGGTGGCCGTCACGGACCCCGTCTATCCGGTGTACGTGGACAGCAACGTGATGGCTGGCCGCACCGGTGACGCCGGAGAGATCGGTCGCTATGCAGGCCTGACCTACCTGCCGATCAGCGCGAACAACGGTTTTGCAGCGCAGATTCCCAGTGAACCGGTCGACCTGATCTACCTCTGCTTCCCCAACAACCCCACCGGTGCCGTCGCCACTCGGGAGCAACTCCAAGCCTGGGTGAACTACGCCCGTGCCAATGGCGCACTGATCCTGTTCGATGCCGCCTATGAGGCCTTCATCCAAGACCCGGAACTCCCCCACTCCATCTTCGAAATCGAGGGAGCCCGGGACTGCGCCATCGAATTTCGTTCCTTCTCTAAAAACGCGGGCTTCACCGGCACGCGTTGCGCATTCACCGTGTTGCCCAAAGGGTTGAAAGGGAAGGCCGCCAACGGCGAAGCAGTGGAACTCTGGGGGCTATGGAACCGACGTCAGAGCACCAAGTTCAACGGTGTGAGCTACATCATTCAGCGCGGAGCTGAGGCTGTTTATTCCGAAGCCGGTCAGGCCGAGGTGAAGGCCCTGGTGAGCTTTTACATGGAGAACGCCGCAATCATTCGCCGACAACTCACTGCCGCAGGTCTCACCGTCTATGGGGGCGAACACGCCCCTTACGTCTGGATCAAGACCCCTGAGGGCGTCGACTCCTGGGGCTTCTTTGACCATCTGCTCAACAAAGCCAACGTGGTCGGCACACCCGGCAGCGGCTTTGGCGCCGCTGGAGAGGGGTATTTCCGCTTGTCTGCCTTCAACAGCCGTTCCAATGTGGATGAGGCCATGGCCCGGATCAAGGCCCTGTGAACCGCTCCCTTTCCCTATTCCCTTTAGATTGCAAACGCTTCGGGTTAATGGTCATGGCGGTGGACTCTCCCAGCCAAAAACCAGGTGGTGCAGCCGTTCTGGACAAAGCGACAGAGCGGGTTCGCAAGCGGTCACCCCGTTACAAGGTGCTGCTGCACAACGATCCGGTGAATTCCATGGAATACGTGGTGGCCACCCTTCAGCAGGTTGTGCCTCAACTCAGCGAGCAGGACTGCATGGCCGTGATGCTGGAGGCCCACAACACCGGCGTGGGATTGGTAATTGTGTGTGACATCGAACCGGCTGAGTTCTATTGCGAGACCTTGAAGGCCAAGGGACTGACCAGTTCCATCGAGCCTGAAAACTAGAGCGATGCAGAAAGCGCTGAACAGGTTTCTCCTGCTTCAGCCGGAATGGCTGCCCACTGTTCTTTTCATTCCTCTGCTTTACGCGTTGGGGTGGATGGCAGCGGTCCCGTTAACACTCGTTGGGCTGCCAACAGATCAGGTCTCTCTCACCGGAACCGTCTTGAGTTTCGTGCTGTTCATCGCGCTGATGCCTCGATGGGTTGCCGTGCGTTGGTCCGCTGAGAAACCTTGGGCAACCTTGGGCATCTGCCGAGCAAACCCACAAGAACAACCCGCGCCTGCAGCTGCTCTTCTTAAAGGCCTTCTCATTGCCGCAGGGCTGCTGACGGTGATCACTAGCGTCGTTCTGATCGAAGGCTCGGGAGTTTGGCGAGGCGAAGTGGATGGAAGCCACTTCGCGAATGCTGTGTTGCTCTGCCTCGGCGTTGGCTTTGCAGAGGAATTAATTTTCCGCAGCTGGCTCTGGGCGGAACTCAATCGAATGATGGGCTCGCGTCGTGGAGCTGTTGCTCAAGCCAGCATCTTCAGCCTCGTTCACACGCGTTTCAACCTGGGGCTGGGTGCCATGAGCGGCCTACTCATCGGCCTGTTTCTGCTGGGAATGGTTCTTGCCAAACAGCGACAAGCAGACCTGGGTTCCCTTTGGGGCTGTATCGGCCTGCATGGAGGGCTGGTCGCTGGATGGTTTTTACTCCAGAGCGGCTTGCTTCAGCTGTCAACCAATGCCCCGTCGTGGTTGGTGGGCCCAGGAGGGAGCGCCCCAAATCCACTGGGGGGAGCAGTCGGACTGATTAGTTTGCTGTTCCTGCTGCTGATTCAGCGCACAGCCGTTGCCAAGGCAGCTCGACCTGCCACAGGGGCTCGCAATGCTTCATGAAGCGAAGCCACTCCATAATCCCTTTCGAGGAGTGACATCACTGTGCGACCGAAATCCGCAGGATTGCGATCGAAAGCCTCGAGACACACCCGACCAAAGGTGCTCCCCATCGGCTCAGGGTTCCAGAGAAGCTTGCGCGCCGTCCACGGCATCATGCTCATCGGGTTGTAACCGGGCTTGATCCAACCCTGATCAAACCCGTACTGCTCAAGGTGGGTGTGGGGCTGCAAGCCAATAAAAAAGATCGCTGGCTCAACCAAATCAGCGCCGAAAATGGCCTCTAGCTCACGGTGGTAAGCCACGGTCTGACGGATCGTTTCTGGCCGCTCATCGATCACGTTGAAGGAGTAATTCACCGACACGTGATCGCGGAAGCCCGCATCCGCCAGCATCCGGCAACTCTCCAGAACGGTGCGCAGGTTGTAGCCCATGCGCATCTTGCGGACAAGCTCCTGAGAGCCGGATGTAATGCCGATCTCGAAATAGCTCATGCCGGTCTCCACCATGAGCTGAGCCAATTCGGGATCCAGATTGTCGGCGCGGATGTAGGCGGCCCAACGAATGCCGGTGAGTCCCTCAGCCTTGATCGCCCGTAGCAGTTCCTTGGCGTCTTCGATGTAGCGCCGCGCGGGAATGAACTGAGCATCGGTGAACCAGAAACCACGCACACCGCGGTCGTAAAGCTGGCGCATCTCTTTCACCACCTCATCTACTGGGTTGAGGCGCACCTGCTTGCCTTCCACCACCGTGTAGACGCAGTAACAACAGTTGTGGGGGCAGCCGCGCTTGGTCTGAACTCCCACATAGAAGTCCCCACCTTCGAGGTACCAATCGAGCTGAGGCCAGATTGAAGCGATGTAGTCGTAGTTGCAGGCGGTTTTGGGCCGACTTTCCGGCTGCTCATGGATCAGACCTGAACGTGGCTTCTCGCCCACCACGAAGCAACGTTCGCTCTCGAGGGAGTGACCCTGGATCAACTTCTCAAGAAGTGGCTCTCCCTCACCAATGGAGACAACTGTTCCCTTAGGGAGTGACTTGCCGAGTTGCTCATAGAACACACTGACGGCCCCACCGCCAAGTACGGCTCTGGCCGCCGGCTGGTGGCGGCGGGCACGTTTCAAGCCCTGAAACACCAAACGTTGGTTTCTGCGCAGCTCGCCGTAATGGCTGCTCATCAACTGAAGCCCGCCTAAGGCTCCATGCAGACGCTTCAGAGGATTGCGGGCATAGAACACCTCGAACGAGTTCTGTAGAGGATTACCCCCTCGTCCATCGACCGGCGCATAGATCTGGATGTCTCTCCAGGAAAAAACCAACAGCGTGGGCTTGAACTGGTCAACGGTGGCGTCCAGCACGCGATGAACATCGAGCACCGGCAGAGCCGCGAGATCCAGGATGCGTTGGGGCATCTCCGGGAAACACTTGTGCAGATGGTCGGCGAGATAGATAGGCCCGATCGGGAAGATCGGATTGCAGGGCAGCCGCACCAGCAACACCCGTTCTTGTTGTGGTGCCACGTCAGCTGCCATCGGGATTCGGGACGCTAACAAGCGCCGAAGCAAGAGGCGCCTGGACCCTCTTCACAACAGCTTCATAAAGCTGGCGACACACAGCGCAAACTTACGTTACACTCGCAATCAGGCAGGGCTTTCCTGCCCTTCCTTAAACCGTTCCTTCGGGAACATTTCTTTCCGTTCTCATGACCACCACCCTCCAGCAGCGCTCCGGCGCTTCCAGCTGGCAGGCCTTCTGTGAGTGGGTCACCTCCACCAACAACCGTCTGTATGTCGGTTGGTTCGGTGTGCTGATGATCCCCACACTGCTGGCTGCCACCATCTGCTTCGTCATCGCTTTCGTCGCCGCTCCCCCGGTCGACATCGATGGCATCCGTGAGCCTGTCGCTGGCTCCCTGATCTACGGCAACAACATCATCTCTGGTGCTGTTGTTCCTTCTTCAAACGCCATCGGCCTGCACTTCTACCCCATCTGGGAAGCTGCTTCCC